>DATCQR010000211.1:0-4223 GCA_036569405.1 Candidatus Limnocylindria bacterium | reverse complement strand
CTTCCACCATTCGCCGCTGAACCGGATTCCGCTGATCAGGTAATCGGCGGCGTACAGCGCCCCGGCGTTGATGAGGATCTGGATGACCCGGTCCATGCCCATGGCCGCTAGCCTAGCCGAAGCCGGTCAGGTCAGGCAGGCAGCAGGCGCCCACGCACCCAGGCGCCGCGGACCATGGACGGATGCGCCCGGAAGACGAGACGGCTGAGCATCTCGTCGGGCCCTCCATCATCGTGTGCGCCAACCCCCTCCAGCGGTAGCGTCACAGAGGGGTCGACAACGATCATATCCGCCTCCTTTCCCACCTCGATCGAGCCGATCCGGTCCTGCAGCCCGAGCGCCTCGGCGCCACCCAGCGTTCCGAGGCGCAGCCAGTCGGCGGGACTCAACTGTGGTGCGTCGCTCAGGCCGGCAGCCCGCAGCGCGTTCTGGGTGTAGGCGCCGGCGCGCATGACGCTGAAGAGCTGCACGTCGGGTCCCGCCGCAACATCGGAGCCGAGCCCAATGCGGATCCCCGCTGCCAGGTAGCGCGTCAACGGCATCGCGCCGCTCGTCAGGAACAGGTTTGAGCTGGGGCAGTGGGCGACGACGGCGCGGCTCTCGGCCAGGCGGGCCACCTCCCGGTCCGACAGGTGGATGGCGTGCGCCAGGATCGCGCGGGGCGTGAGCCCACCGGCGCGGTCGTAGACATCGGTGTAGTCGATCGCATCGGGGAAGAGGCCCCGGACCTCCGAGATCTCCTCGCGGTCCTCCGAGAGATGGGTCTGCCAGTAGGCGCCTGCCTCGTTGGCGGCCAGGGCGGAGGCGCGCAGCATCTCCGCCGAGCAGCTCACCGCGAAGCGTGGCGTGAAGGCGTACATGAGCCTCCCGTCATCTCGCCCGTTCCATGTCGCGCACAGGTCCGTGGACTGGCGCAGTGACAGCTCGAGCATCTCGCTCGGATCGTGGTCCGTGTCGTAGCTGAGCCGATCCATCATCACCTTGCCGATCACGGCGCGTATGCCATGCGCCTCGGCAGCGCGGAAGCATGCGTCCAGGCTGTCGGCCCAGAGGGCGCCATAGGCGACCACGGTGGTGGTGCCGCCCCGCGCGAAGGCGCGAAAGGCGGCAGGCGCGATCAGCTCCGCGGTGGGGACGTCGAAATTGCGCTCGAGTGGAAAGATGTATCGCTCGAGCCAGGTCAGAAGATCGAGCCCGGCTCCGACCCCAGCGTTCGGCAGCTGTGGCAGGTGGGCATGCAGGTCGATCAGGCCGGGCATCATGACCCACGGGCGCAGGTCGATGGACGGGCCTGGGTCGGCCTCGGCAGACCAGCGCTCGACCCTGGCAAGCCGTCCCGCGCCATCCACCTCGACCCGGGCGTCAGGCTCGTAGCGGAGCCCGCCGGAACCCAGCGTGGTGAGCAGGCGAGCTCGAATGGTGAACGGCGGCCCAGCGGGAAGGGCGGGTGCGGGATCCACCGCGGGATGCTACATCGGCTCCAATGCACGGAAGTGGCGCGCCACCAGGATCATCCCCGACAGTGGCCCAAGGAGCACAGATCGGCCATCCACGGTAGACTGGAGGCACTCTCCCCCCTTGGGAGTCTCCCGCGTGGTCGTCAGGTTCCTTCTCGAGCCGGCCGTGCGTCGTCGGCTCACTTCGAGAAGAGAACGAGGTCAACATGACCACAGGTACCATCAAGAAGGTCGTATCCGACCGCGGCTTCGGCTTCATTGCGGCCGAGGACGGCAAGGAGTACTTCTTCCACCGTGACGGGCTCGATCGCTCCCTTGAGTTCGATCGCCTCGTCGGTGGCGAGAAGGTGAACTTCGAAGTTGAGTCCAGCCCCCGCGGTCCCCGCGCCGGCAAGGTCTCTGCCGCCTAGCACCGATTCCCGCCGGGGCGCGCAAGCGTCCCGGTAGCGATTCGACAAGCGCCCGGCCCGCAAGGGTCGGGCGTCTTGCTGTCCGGGAGGTCAGGCGCAGTCAATCACTTCAAATCCGTCGATCACGACGCCGATCTCGGCATACTGTGACGTGGTGGGCGTGAAGTTGGTCGCGCCATCGGAGACAAGGCCCGACGCGTCCGCGGTGCGGCCAGAGCCCTTCCAGCGGTTGAGGACGTGGCAGCCGCCGCCGTAGAGGTCGTTTGTGTTGCTGTGGTCGCGCGTGATGTCGCTGGTGCCCGCCCAGGCAACGTTCACGCTGACGTCGAAGGCATCGCCCGTTTCGATATTCGTGACCGTGATGGTGGTGTGCAACGAGGCCCAGTCCACCTGATTGGAGAACTGGAGCTCCGCGGCTCCGAGGCTGTCCGTCTGGCCGACCGCTTGAAGCAGGCTCGTATCCGTGCACGCGTCGTATTGGGAGATGCTGACCGCGGCGATGCCGGCCGTCGTGCCGCGTCCAGGAAGCAGTTGGTCGGTCGTGCGCTGGGCGGTGACGAAGGTGTCCGTCTCGATGCAGCCAGACTGATCGGTGGAAGAGAACCAGGCATTGACGAGAGGCCCGCGCATGTTCTCAACCGTGACCCTGTCAGTCGCTGCGCTCGCGAGTGAAGGGCTAAGGACCAACAGGCCCAGGCTCAATATGGTGAGGGCGCTCCGGTTGAATGGGTTCACGTTCAGTCACTCCTCTGCGGCCTGCAAGGTTTCTTGTCCCCAAGAAACCGACGCCGGGCAGGAGCAAGACGTTGCGGCGAAATCTGCACCCGTCCAACGAGCTGAACATCCGGCCCACGCCGGGGCGCTACCGACTCGCACATGGGGGACCTGTCCGCGCTCTCACACCGGCGATGCTCTATCGGGCTGGCGAGCGCCTGGATGGGATCCTCAGCACGGGCCAGCAGTGGTCAAGGTGGTGGCCAAACACCAAACAAGAGGCCCCTCCTGACAATGCCGGAGGGGCCGTTTCGTGCTCAGTAGAGTGGTCGGGGCGACTGGATTCGAACCAGCGACCTCTTGAACCCCATTCAAGTGCGCTACCGGACTGCGCTACGCCCCGTCCCGCGCCAGAGTCTATCGCATCGGTAAGCACGGTCAGTCCGAGGCAGGGATGGCTAGAACCCGGCTGACCAGGCGCTATGCCGGCATGGACTCGCAATGACCTGCTACCACGCGAAACCAGTCAATGGCAGGCCACTGGCCGCATATTTCGACGGGATTCGTCACTCGGCGTGTCGTTTCGAGTCCCGCCCGCCATTGAGGCGTGCGCTGCGTCGAATCGGCGACCGATTGGCAGCCGGCAGATTCACATTTGCCTGTGCGAAAAGAGCATGCAGACTGGCTCGCTGCGGCTCCATCATGCAGCGTCGCGTCGCACCGCTGACGCCCCTCTGGAGAGCGGGTGGCAATTGGACCTTGTCGTTCGCAACGCACGCGTGCACCCGACCGGCGGGAAGCATCCCGAACCGGTCGACATCGGCATCGAGGATGGGCGGATCGGCGCCATTCGCGAGCGCGGGGAACTCGCGTCAGCGGCCACCGAACTCGACGCGGAGGGCTCGCTCCTCTCTCCCCCACTGGTCGACCCGCATGTCCACATGGACGCGGTGCTGACCGTCGGCGAGCCCCGCTACAACGAGTCCGGCACCCTGATCGAGGGCATCCTCACCTGGGCCGAGCGCAAGCCGTCGCTGACCCACGAGGATGTCAAGCGGCGCGCGCTCGAGGCGATTCGATGGGAAGTGGCTCAGGGCACCGGCCTGATTCGATCGCACGTCGACGTCTGTGACCCGAACCTGGTGGCGCTCAAGGCCCTGCTCGAGCTGCGCGACGAGGTCCGCGATATCGTCGATCTGAAGCTCATCGCCTTTCCGCAGGACGGGATCCTCTCCTTTCCCGACGGCAAGGAGCTGATGCGGGAGGCGATGCGGCTCGGCTGCGACGTGATCGGTGGCATCCCCCACTACGAGTGGACCCGCGACGACGGCGTCGAGGAGGTGCATTTCATCTTCGACCTGGCGAAGGAAACGGGGAAGCCGATCGACCTGCATTGTGACGAGACCGATGACGAGCAGAGCCGCTTCCTGGAGGTCGTGGCGGCCAGGGCCATCCGCGATGGCATGCAGGGTCGGGTGGTGGCGGGCCATACCACCGCGATGGCGTCCTACAACGACAACTATGCCTTCAAGCTGATCCAGATTCTCAAGCGCGCCGGAGTCACCATCGTGGCCAACCCGCTCGACAACATCGTGCTGCAGGGCCGATTCGACACCTACCCCAAGCGGCGTGGGATGACCCG
>DATCQR010000210.1:0-6070 GCA_036569405.1 Candidatus Limnocylindria bacterium | reverse complement strand
GTGCTCACCAACGCGCACAACCTGCACGGCGACGAGGTGCATGTCTTCTTCGCCGATGGACGCGACGCAGAGGGAAAGGTCCTCGGAGCCGATGGCGACGGCGACCTGGCGGTGATCGGCGTCGATACCGGCGATGCGCCGGCCATCGCGTGGGGAGACGGGTCTGCGCTGAGCATTGGCTCGCCGCTGGTCGCGCTCGGCAACCCTGCGGGAAACGGCCTGCGGGTCACGGTTGGCTTCGTCTCCGGCATCGGCCGGGAGTTCCGCGGCCCGCGAGGGCGTCGCGTGGCAGGCGCGGTGGAGCACACCGCTCCCCTGCTGCCCGGCTCATCCGGCGGTCCCATCGTCGATGGCGACGGGAAGCTGCTCGGGATCAACACCAACCGACTGGGCAGCGGCTTCTACCAGGCGATCTCTGCGGATGCGGCGCTGCGCGACCGGGTCGCGGCCCTAGGGCGCGGCGAGGAGCCGAAGCGGCGTCGGCTCGGGCTGGGGCTTGCCCCGGCGCACGTGGCGCGGCAGCTGCGGCGAGCGGTGGGACTCGACGAGCGCGATGGGCTGTTGGTGCGTGAGGTCGAGGATGGCTCGCCGGCCGCGAAGGCCGGGATCGCCGAGGGCGACCTGATCGTCGCCGCCGCCGGGAAGCCCGTGGCGAGCGCCGACGACCTGTTCGAGGCGATGGGCTCGGTGGCCGCCGATGCCGCCCTCCCACTCACCGTCCTGCGGGGCTCGGAGGAGCGGACCGTTACCATCGCCGCGTGAGCCCCGAACCGATCTGCCGCCACCTCCATGGCGTTTATCCGGTTGCGGCCCGCGGCCAAGGCTGCGAGGAATGCCTGGCGACCGGCGGCAGATGGCTGCATCTGCGCCGATGCCTGCACTGCGGGCACGTGGGCTGCTGCGATCAGTCGCCCGGCCGACACGCGTCGGGGCACGCCCGTGAAGCGGGCCACCCGATCGTCGAGTCGATGGCGCCGAACGAGGACTGGCGCTGGTGCTTCGTCGACGAGGTCTACCTCGAGGGCTAGCTGAGCCGGGCAGTGTGGCAGACTCCCCCGCATGATCAGCACGGTCCGGGTGGTCGGCACGGGGCGCGCCGGCAGCGCCATCGCATCACGCCTGGCTGAGCGCGGCCTGATCGTCCGCGCCGGTCGCGAGCATCTCGCCGATGCGGACCTCGTGTTGCTGGCGGTGCCCGACGAGGCCATCGCCGAGGTCGCGCGGCAGGTGCCGATCGGCCCATGGCTGGCGCATGTCTCGGGCGCCACCTCCCTCCAGGCGCTGGAGCCGCACACGCTCCGCTTCAGCGTCCATCCGCTGCAGACGCTCTCCCGCGAGCGCGGGCCCGAGCAGCTCGACGGAGCCTTCGCCGCCGTCACAGGCGAGACCGAGGATGCTCGCGAGGTGGCTCGCTGGCTGGCTGAGACCCTTGGCCTCCTCCCCTTCGACCTGGCCGATGCCGACAAGCCGCTGTATCACGCCGGCGCCGCCATGGCGAGCAACTTCCTGGTGACCCTGCATCGCGCTGCCGCGCGGCTGATGGACGAGAGCCACGCGCCGCCCGAGGCGCTGCTCCCGCTCATGACCCGCACCATCGAGAATGGCTTCGTCCTGACCGGGCCGATCGCCCGCGGCGATTGGTCGACGGTTGAGGCGCACCTGCATGCCCTCGAGGAGCGCGCACCGGACCTCGTGCCGCTATATCGGGCCCTCGCCGAGGCGACCCGCCCGTGAAGGTCGTCCGCGGGGTGGCGGACCTGCGCGGGGCGTTGGATCCGGGACCCGGGCGCGCGCCCAGCATCGGCCTCGTGCCCACGATGGGTGCCCTGCATGAGGGTCACGCTTCGCTCATTGCGGCCGCGCGCGAAGGATCCGAGCTGGTGGTGGTCAGCCTGTTCGTGAACCCGGCCCAGTTCGGTCGAGGCGAGGACCTCGAGCAATACCCGCGGGACGAGACGCGCGACATCGCCACCGCCGAGGCGGCCGGGGTCGACATCCTGTTTGCGCCGGACGCGGAGCAGATGTATCCGGACGGCTTCGATACCTGGATCGACCCCGGCAAGGTCGGCAGCTACCTGGAAGGCTCCTCGCGGCCGGGACATTTCCGCGGCGTGGCGACCATCTGCACCAAGCTCTTCCTGCTGGTGAAGCCCAAGCGTGCCTACTTCGGCCGCAAGGACGCGCAGCAGGTGGCAGTCGTCAAGCAGCTCGTCCGGGACCTCGAGCTGCCGGTCGAGATCGTTGCCTGTCCGACCGTGCGCGATGCGGACGGCCTGGCTCTGTCGAGCCGCAACGTCTTCCTCTCACCGGAGGAGCGGCAGGTTGCGCTTGCACTGCCACGGGCGCTGCAGGCGGGGCTCGGAGCGCATCGGTCCGGGACGGATGCGGTGCGCGCCGCCCGTGAGGTGCTTGACGCCGAGCCGGAGCTGCGCGTCGACTACGTGGCCGAGGCGGACCTGGACGGCCCAACCCTGGCCGCCGCGGTCGTAGTCGGATCGACGCGTCTGATAGACAATGTCCTTCTTGAGGGAGAGGCATAGCGCATGACCACCAGCCACACCAACGTCGGCGAATCCCAGGTCCCAGCCAAGCTCGCCATCACCGAACTGGCGGAGATGAAGCGCCAGGGCGCCAAGATCGCGATGGTGACCGCCTACGACGCTGCGGGAGCGCGGTTGGCCGAGGCGGCCGGCATCGACGTCGTGCTGGTCGGCGACAGTGCCGCGATGGTGGTCCTGGGCCACGACTCGACGGTCCCGGTGACCATGGACGAGATGCTGTTCATGACCCGCGCCGTCGCGTCCGCAGTGCAGCGGCCGCTGGTTGTCGGCGACATGCCCTTCGGCTCCTACCAGGTGTCCGACCGTGAGGCGGTGCGGAATGCCATTCGCTTCGTCAAGGAGGGACGCGCAGACACCGTCAAGCTCGAAGGGGCGGGGCGAATGCTGCCTCGCGTCCGGGCCATCGTCGAGTCCGGGATCCCGGTGATGGGTCACCTGGGCCTGACGCCACAGTCGGCCACGGCGCTGGGCGGCTACAAGGCGCAGGGACGCACGGCCGCGCGGGCACGCAGGATGCTGGCCGATGCGCTGGCTCTCCAGGAGGCCGGCTGCTATTCGCTCGTGCTCGAGGCGGTCCCGACGCCCGTCGCCGCGCGGATCACGGAGGCACTCGAGATCCCGACCATCGGGATCGGCGCGGGGCCGCAGGTCGATGGGCAGGTCCTCGTCTATCACGACCTGCTGGGCCTGACCGAGGGGCACACCGCGCGGTTCGTGAAGCGCTACGCGGACTTGGCGACGGTCATTCGCGAGGCGCTGGCCTCCTTCGCCGCCGATGTCCGATCTGGCGCCTACCCAGAGGAGCGCCACACGTACGGCATGCCGGCCGATGAGCAGGCCGCCTTCGAGGCGGAAATCTCCCAAGAGCAATAGCCCCCGCTGCCTTCCGCGAGTCCGGCGCGGGCTGCTCCGCATCCGAGCATATGGCCAGGACGACGGTGCATCCGGTGAGGCCGAGGGCATCGGTCGCATGTCCCACCGAGATGCCGGGGACGTCGCGAATGCTCAGCATCACGGACGCTCCAGCTCGAAGACGAGCTCAAGCCCGTCCACCTCGTCCCACTGCTCGCCGGTCTGGCGGAAGCCGAGCTTGATGATCAGGTTGAGCGATCGCTCGTTGTCAGGCGCCACGCTGGCGCGGAACAGGTGGACGCCGTGGACGCTGGTCGCCCAGTCAAACGCAGCTCGCACCGCCTCGATGGCGTATCCATGCCCGCGCGCCTCGGGAAGGAGGGTGTAGCCGACCTCCACCATGCCGCGCTCGTCCGGGCCGGCATGGAAGTTCAGATAGCCGATCGCCTGAAGACCACCATCCCCAGTGCGCAGCAGGATCGGTCGCAGCAGCCACGGTGCGTCGTCTGGCTGCAGCCTGAGCTGCTGGGCGCGCATGCCCGCCAGCCAGCGAACCTCGTCGAGCCACGGAATCGGCAGGATCGCGTGCAGGTCGGCTCCGACACTCGCCCCGTCTCCGGCGCCCAGGCGATCCAGCTGATCCAGCGAGAGGAGCGGCAGCTCCAGGCGCTCTGATCGGATCGCCGCGTCCGCCTGCATGGCGGCCAGCCTACAGGAGGGCACAATGCCGCTTGACGCGACCCGCCGGTGGTGGCTAACTCGGCCGGTGGAGACCGGGTTCATCGCCGAAACGACCGCGGTGCTGAGGAGAACCCCCGATGTCCTGCGCAGCCTGCTGGTCGGCCTGCCGGAGGCCTGGACCGATACGCCCGATGCCGCAGATGGCTGGCGCCCGCGCGATGTCGTCGGGCACCTGATCACCGGCGAAGAGACCGACTGGATCACCCGCACGCGGCGGATCCTGGAGCAGGGGACATCGGTCCCGTTCGACCGCTTCGATCGCGTCGCGATGCTCGAGCGCGACGCAGGAGTCCCACTTGACGACCTGGTGGAGCGATTCGCGTCGCTTCGCGCGGAGAACCTTGCCGCACTCGACGACCTGGTCACCGACGCCGATCTCGATCGGCGCGGCCTGCATCCGTCCCTCGGCGAGGTGACGCTGCGAGAGCTGCTCGCGACATGGGCCGTCCACGACCTCGACCACGTCGGCCAGATCCATGCCGGCCTCGCCGGCTCGCACGACGCCGAGGTGGGGCCCTGGAAGGCGTACCTGGGGATCCTGTTGCGACGAGAGGATCCGGCGGCGGTCCCCGGCTAGCGGGCTCTGCTGCGGGCTGGAGCTGGTCGGGGCGAGAGGATTTGAACCTCCGACCTCATCGTCCCGAACGATGCGCGCTACCTAACTGCGCCACGCCCCGACCGTCCACCGGGTTCCGATGGGAGGCGCAGTCTACCAGCCGCCTTGCTAGGTGTCGCTGGCGGCCAGGGCGAGCTGGGCGAGCTTCTTCCACTCCCCCGACTGTGCGACGGGGACGACCACCCAGGCCTTCATCGGCCGGCCCATGCCCGAAGGATCGAACTGCTGCGCGCCCTCGATGCGGAGCGCCTCGGCGAGCGCCTCGGGGGCGAGCTTGAAGGTCATCGCATCGCCCCACAAGCCGCCGATCGCCTTGCCGTTGCGCTTGAGCGTTGGCATCCCGAACATGCTGCTTGCCTTGACCCCGGCGTCCTCGAGCCCAGCCACGATCTCGTCGTAGCGCCGCTGCGTCGCGGACGAGACGGGCCGTCGATCCATGGCTCAGGCCTCAAGGATCGTCTTGAGCGCCTCGAGGTTGTGGACCTCGCTTTCCATGGTGCCCTGCACCGCGCGACCCATCAGGAGTCGCTTCCACCCGGTCAGCGTTGCGTCGAGGGCGAGGCTCACGGTGGTGCCTTCCCCGTCCGCTGCGAACTGATACTCCCCGGTCGGTCTGACTAGACCGGCGATCGCCCGGAACGCGATCCGCCGACCAAGCTCAACGGCGGTGATCTCGTAGTCGGCGGCTATGCGTCGTCCGCCCGATCCCTTGACTCCCTGGAGGTAGATGGCGCCGAGTCCCTCACCGGACTGATGTGAGACATCGAGGACGGCGGGACGCCAGCGCATGGCGCTCTCTCCGTCGGCAACGAACGCGAATACCTCGGCAACCGGCCGCCTGACCGTCACCGAATGCTTCGCCGATGGCATCGTCGCTCCAGTCCTCGTGTGCGTTGAGGGTAGCGCGTCGCGGCCGCCGATGGCTCGCCCCTACACTGCCGCGATGGCGTGGCTCACCGACACCGATCGCCGGCTGATGGCCGTCACCTGGGCGGTCAAGCTGGGCGTGCTGCTGGTGGGGGCGATCACCTACGTGTCGTTCCGCAACGGGGTGATCGACTCGCCGGGGGACATCCTGCACATGTGGAGCCACTGGGATGCTCCGCATTACCTGGACCTCGTCGTCTTCGGATATCGGGCCGGGGATTCCAGCGCCCTCGTCGGGCCGCATGGTTACCGTTCCATCTACCCCGACGACCTGGCGCTGTACATCGTCTTCTACCCGCTCTTCCCGTGGCTGGCGAGCATCGTGAACGCAATCGTCGGCGATCCGCTGGTCAGCGTGTTCGTGGTGACGACC
>DATCQR010000209.1:0-2282 GCA_036569405.1 Candidatus Limnocylindria bacterium | reverse complement strand
GCCGCCCACGTATACGAGTCCGCCATCGGGGTGCTTGTAACCAGCGATCAGGCCCCAGATGTTCGCAGCGTTGGCCGACGACATCTCCTTGAAGCTCCCCGCACCGATGATCCGGCCAACGTACGAGATCGGGTCCATGCGCAGTGGCAGCGCCACGACCAGGTAGGCGGCGGCTCCTCCCAGGAGGGCGCGCACTACAGGGGCGCGACTGCGGGTTGCCCGCCAGGTCAGGATCGCCATCAGGGCGACGGGCAGCAGCACGAGCCCGAACTGCGGCTTGATCAGCAGCGCCACGACCGCGCTCGCGCCCGCGATGGCGAAGCGACGACCCGCCAGCGCCAGCAGGGCGAGGAGATAGGCCAGCGCTCCGGCGGCGTCGACCTGGCCCCATACCGGTCCCGCCAAGAGCACGGCAGGATTGAAGAGGTAGATCGCCGGAGCGACGAGGGCACGAGCCGGTCCGACCATGCGACGCGCCGCCAGGTAGGCGACCACGCCAATGGCCAGGTCGAAGGGGATCGAGAGGCCCTTGATGGCGCGAGCCTGCGCGGCTCCATCCAGCAGCACGCCGATGGGCCAGAACGCATAGAGGAGGGCCGGATAGATGGCCCCGTCGTGTCGGTAGAAGTCCCACGGGCCGTATCGGGCCATGTGGTCTGCCCAGCGACCGTTGACGAGCGCGTCGCCGTAGTGGCCCTTCGCGTCGAGGACGGCCAGGCGGATCCAAAGGCCGGCTGCCAGAAGCACGATCAGGACGAGGATCGGGAGCAGCCTTCGAGCGCGATCTGTCCTCATCACCGGCGCAGGCTAGCGCAGGCCCGTAGACTCGCGCCATGTCCCGCCCCGTCTCCGCGCCGCGCGGCACGCGCGACCTGCTGCCCGAGGACGGCCCCGCCTGGAGCCATGTCGAGGGGATCGCGCGTGACCTGAGCAGTCGATATGCATTCGATCGCATCGAGACGCCGCTCTTCGAGCGGATCGAGCTCTTTAGCCGGGGACTGGGCGAGTCGTCGGATGCGGTCGAGAAAGAGATGTTCCTCGTCGGCGGGGCAGCCGGCAGCGAGGAGGAGCGGGCCGAGTGGGCGCTCCGACCGGAGCCGACCGCCGGGATCGTACGGGCCTACCTCGAGCACGGCATGCACGTGCGGCCCGGCCCGCAGCGCCTGTGGATGATCGGCCCCATGTTCCGCTATGACCGCCCCCAGGCCGGCCGCTTCAGGCAGTTCGTGCAGTGGGATGTCGAGGTGATCGGCGATCCGGGCCCGATGGTCGACGCTGAGATCATCGAGCTCGGCCACCGCTTCTTCGCCGAGGCAGGGGTGTCCGACGTGGTCGCCTACGTCAATTCGATCGGCGACGCGACGTGCCGTCCCGGCTACCGAGCCGCGCTGGTCGAATACTTTGGAGCGCACGAAGACCGCCTGACCGATGACTCGCGACGGAGGCTGCGCGACAACCCGCTGCGCATTCTCGACGGCAAGGACCTCGATCCGGAGCTCGCCGCCGCAGCCCCCCGCTCCGTGGACCACCTGTGCGACCCATGCCGAGCGCACTTTGCGGCGGTCCAGGCACTGCTCGACGGGCTGGGAGTGCGCTACGAGGTCGACAACCGCATCGTGCGTGGCCTCGACTACTACACGCGCACCACCTTCGAGTTCTACGTAGCCGGGCGGCGTGGCCAGCAGCAGGCGCTGGGTGGCGGTGGCCGCTACGACGGGCTGGTCGAGCTCCTGGGCGGCCCGTTGACGCCAGGGATCGGCTTCGGCATCGGCATCGACCGGACCGTCATGGCAGTGGCCGAGCAGGGCGCCGTGCCACCCGCTGAAGATCCGCTGGTTGCTGTCGTGGGGGCCGATCCAGATGCGCTCCGACAGCGCCTGGCGGTCGCGGGCACGTTGCGCGCAGCCGGCCTCCGCGTTCGCGCCGATGGCAGCTCCCGCAAGCTCGGCAAGCAGCTCGAGTCCGCCGCCAAGGTCGGCGCTCACTATGCCGTGCTCGTCGATCCCGCCCTGCCGACCGGGCGCGTGATCCTGCGGGACCTCGAAGCCAGCGAGCAGCGCGAGATCCTCCTCGACGAGGTGCCCGCGGCCATCGCGACGTGATCGGAGGGTCGGCTACCATCTGCCGACCATGGGCCAAGCCTTTCGGAGCCATACCTGCGGCGAGCTGCGCGCCTCCCATGTGGGGGAGCGGGTCAAGCTCTCCGGCTGGGTGCATCGGCGCCGCGATCACGGCCATCTCGCCTTCTTCGACTTGCGCGACCGGTACGGGATCACCCAGGT
>DATCQR010000208.1:0-6927 GCA_036569405.1 Candidatus Limnocylindria bacterium | reverse complement strand
GCGGCGTGAATCGAGGCAATCGCGCACGACTCCGCGGCGACCAGCTGCACCATGGTGCGGTCGAGTGGTGTCTGGAGATCTGGCGCATCGGCACCTTCGGGCTGTACTCTTCCGTTCGCGCCCCGCCCCCGATCGCGCACCTCCCGTAAGAAGAGAGAGAGTCGTCGATGCATCGCTTCTCGCGTCCTGCCGCACTGATCGCCGCCCTATCGATGCTGGTCACCAGCGCCGGCCTGGCAAGTGGACATCCGTCGTCTGGGCCGCTCAGTTCGGGTACCGAGGTGCTGCCGATCTTCCGCGGCCACGTGGAGCACGCGAAGCCGAACAGGCCGGGACGCATCAACAACCTCTCCAGCCGCGGCGGCGCGATCCAGGCGACGCCCAAGGTCTACATCAGCTGGTGGGGCCCGGAATGGGGCAGCGGCTTCAGCACCGGCGGCCACTCCAGCGGTCAGGCCCAGGCCTACAACACCGACTTCTTCAGCAGCGTCGGCGGCAGCGCCTGGAACAACGTGGTGAAGCAGTACTGCCAGAACGTTCCATCCGGAACGCAGGACTGCGCGTCCGTGAGTGGCGCGGTGCATATCACCAACCCCGCCGGCCAGTTTGCTGGAGCGTGGAATGACACCACTGCGGTGCCGTCGAACCCGACCCAGTCCGACATCTTCGCGGCCGCGCAAAGGTTGAGGGCGCACTTCACCTACAGCGCCAACGCCACCTACATGGTCTACACACCGCACCTCAAGTCGATGAGCGGCTTCGGGACGCAGTGGTGCGCCTGGCACTCATCCGGCAGCACGGCCAGCGGCCAGCTCGCGTACGCGTACATCCCCTATATGCCCGATGCCGGTGCGTCGTGCGGCGCGAACTTCGTCAACACGAGCAGCAACACGTACGGCAACGGCTGGTTCGACGGGTTCAGCGTCGTCGCCGGCCACGAATACTCGGAGGCCGAGACCGATCCCTTCCCGAGCAGCGGGTGGGTCGACCGGCAGGGAGCCGAGAACGCGGACAAGTGCGCGTGGAGCGCCTCGTCGGGGAACATCAGTCTCGGATCCCACCAATACGCCGTTCAGCCGACGTGGAGCAATGCCACCGGCGGCTGCGCGATGTCAGCAAGGTAGTCGCAACCCACCCCCGCGAAGAGAGGCCCTCCGGGGCCTCTTTCGCTTTCACAGCGATCTCGAGATGGGGATTGGCCCAGACCATCGACGGGAGCCGGGCGTCCCGCGCGGTGCCCAGCTCCGTCGTGCGTCTCCATCTCTTCGTTCTACGTTCGCCTGATATTCACCGACGCGCGGCTAGGCTGATAGCGTGAATCTCCATTCGGCCACGGTCACCCGGCGCCGTTTCCTTGCCGCGCTCGGCGGGGGAGTGGCCGCGGTCGTCCTGGCCGCCTGCGGGATCGAGCGATCGGCCCAGCCGACCCCATCCGCCTCCGCCCCTCCCTCCGCGACGGCGAGCCCCACCGACACCCCGTCGCCGCAGCCATCGCCCACGCCGGGTCCGAGCCTGCGCGACCGGATTGCGCAGATGCTGCTCGTCGGCTTCCGCGGGCTGACCGTCGAAGCGGCAGGCGAGATCGCGGCGGACATCCACGATCGGAATCTCGGTGGGATCGTCCTCTTCGACACCGATCAGCCGACCCACAGCAAGGTCCGCAACGTCGAGTCGGCGGCCCAGCTGACGGCGCTCATTGACGGCCTCCAAGCCCTCGCCCCCACGCCGCTCCTGGTTGCGATCGACGAGGAGGGCGGCCTGGTGGCGCGCCTCGACCAGCGCCACGGCTTCCCCGCGACCATCTCCGCCGCAGACCTCGGCGCACGGGGAGACGTGACCTTCACACGGCAGGCGGGGGAGCGGATCGCCGAGACGCTCGCATCGGTCGGCGTCAACCTCAACCTCGCCCCGGTGGTCGACCTCAACGTGAACCCGACCAACCCGATCATCGGTGCGCTGGGTCGCTCCTTCTCGGCGGACCCGTCAGTCGTCACGACGCAGGCGGAGGCGTTCGTGGAGGGACATCGCTCGGTGGGGGTGCGGACGACGCTCAAGCACTTCCCCGGTCACGGCAGCTCCACCTCTGACTCTCACCTCGGGGTTGTCGATGTCACCAACACCTGGTCGCCGATCGAGCTCGACCCGTTCCGCAACCTGGTCCACGACCGGCTGGCCGATGCCGTGCTGACCGCGCACGTCTTCAACTCCAAGCTTGATCCCGAGCATCCCGCCACCCTTTCCGCACCCACGATCACGGGGATCCTGAGACAGGAGCTCGGCTGGGACGGGGTGGTGATCTCAGACGACATGCAGATGGGCGCCATACGCGACGCGTATGGGTATGCGGACGCGGTGCGCCTGGCGATCCTGGCGGGAGTCGATCTGCTGACCATCGCCCAGCAGCAGGTCTATGAGCCGGGCATCGTGGCATCGACGATCGACCTGATCGAGGGCTTCGTCAATGACGGCAGCCTGACCGAGGCGCGCATAGACGAGTCGTACCAGAGGATTCAGGCGCTGAAGCTGCGCTAGTCCTGCAGGTGTGCCTCGAGGAAGTAGAGGTACTTGTCCGCGCAGCGGAGGTTCAGTCGGCGCGAGATTCCTTCGCGGATGCAGCCGCAGCCAGGTCGTCGGCGGCCTTGCGGGCGAGGAAGATGGACCGATAGGACTCGTCCGAGATGGGAGCGTCGTCGGAGCGCACCTGCCATCCGCTGAGCTCGGGCACGTACACGATCTCGAAGCCGGCGCGCTCCTCGGGGGGATGCTCGCCCCGTGCGACGAGGAGCGCCTTGCGGCCGGCCGGCGTGCTGGACGCTCGGATGCATCGGCCGCAGCGGGAGGTGACAAGCCCGTGGGGGCAAGTTCGGCAGGAGGTGCACTCTTCAGTGCGGAATCCGTGGATGCAGGGGGCCGTCATGGCGTCCTTCGTGGGGCCCCAAGGGTACCACTTCCGCCCTTCGACGCCGATCGTGTATCATTTCGAAAACGTGTTCGATAGGCGCTCCGGTCCGCGCCGCGGCTTCAACCCCGTCCCGATCCCGATCCAATCCTTCGCCCTGACCGGGCCCCGCATTGCAGCGGGAGGGCCTCGTCAGGAGTTCTCATGTCCTTCTCAACGCTCGGGCTTGCGCCCGGACTGCTCCGCGCCGTGTCGGCGCAGGGCTATACCGAACCTACTCCCGTCCAGCGCGAGGCGATCCCATTCGTCCTTGCCGGGCGCGACCTGCTGGCCGGGGCCCAGACCGGCACCGGCAAGACGGCGGCCTTCGTGCTGCCGATGCTGCAGCTGCTCGCCACGACGCCACCGCGCAGCGGCGGGCGGCCGCGCATTCGTGCGCTGATTCTTGTCCCCACCCGGGAGCTGGCGATCCAGGTCGAGGAGAGCGTCCGCGTCTACGGCTCGAACAGCCGTCGCTCGACCACCATCTACGGCGGCGTCGGCTTCCCCGGTCAGCTGCGCGCGCTGCGCAACGGCCCGGAGATCGTCGTCGCGACCCCCGGTCGGCTGCTCGACCACTCACGGCAGCGGACGATCGATCTCGGCGCTGTCGAGATCCTGGTGCTGGACGAGGCCGATCGCATGCTCGACATGGGCTTCATCCGCGACATCCGCTCGATCATCGCCCTGCTGCCCCCACGCCGACAGAACCTCCTCTTCAGCGCCACCTTCTCGAACGAGATCCGAGCCCTGGCCGAAGGCCTGCTCGATCGTCCGGCATCGGTCCAGGTCACGCCGCGCAACACGCCCACCGACCTGGTGCGCCAGGTCGTGCACCCCGTCGACCGAGCTCGCAAGCGCGAGCTCCTCTCGCACCTGGTTCGCACGCACGCGGTCGACCAGGCACTCGTCTTCACCCGCACCAAGCACGGCGCCGATCGGCTTGCCAAGCAGCTGCTCGAGGATGGCATCGCCACCGCGGCGATCCACGGCAACAAGTCACAGCCGCAGCGAGTGCGCGCCCTCAACGACTTCAAGGCCGGACGCGTGACGCTGCTGATCGCCACCGAAGTGGCGGCGCGCGGGCTGGACATCGAACAGCTGCCGCACGTCGTCAACTACGAGCTGCCGATGGTCCCCTCCGACTACCTGCATCGCATCGGGCGCACCGGACGCGCGGGGCTCGAGGGCGACGCCATCTCGCTCGTCTGCATCGATGAGGCGCCGATGCTGCGCGAGATCGAGCGCCTGCTCGGCCGGCCCATCCCATCCGAGGTCGTCCCGGGCTTCGCGGTCGACCCGTCCATCCGTCCCGAGGCGATCCGTCTGCGGAGCGCCGGCGGTGGACGACCGCAGCAGGCGCGCGGACCGCGCCGTCCTGGCGCCGCCGCATCGGCGAACGGCTGGCGGCCGCGTCCCGGCCGTCGTCCACAGGGCCGACCGAGCGGGCCGGCTTCCGGCCAGCGCGGCGGTTCGTGGGTCAGCCTCCCCGGCGAGCGGACGCACCGCTAGATCCAGCACCACCCCGACGGGGGTGGCCCGCGGTTGATCTCGTCGTCCGGAATCACCAGGGTCGGCGCGCCTGGACGGCGGCAATCGGCGAACCAGATGTGCGAACGCCACTCGGCTGGAGTCAGTGGAGCGGCCGTCAGGATCGGGTAGAAGAAGGCGAATGAGATGGCGATGGCAACCGCCGCCAGGCCGGTCGCGATCCGCCCCGTCACCGACCTCCACGCCAGCGCCGTGTACAGGCCGAGCGCCGCGTACAGGAATGGGATCGTTGGGAGCAGGTACCAGATGAAGACCTGCGAGCGTGACCCTGACAGGAGCAGCCAGGGCAGGTACGTCGAGAGCGCCGCCACCAGCAGCACGACCTCTGGACGAGCCAGGCTGGCACCCGATCGAACCCAGCGCACCCCGACCGCCACGAGCGCGACAGCTCCGGGCCACCAGGTGAGCGGGTTGCCGATGGCGAGGACCTCGCGGTAGGCGTTCGAAGACGATGCAAACGAGTACGCGACCGGGCGCTCGAGCAGGATCCACGACCACGGCGCCGACTCGTACGGATGATCGCCGGCCAGGCCGAGGTGGAAGCGAAGCATCGCCAGCTGGTGCTCCAGGATCCCGCGCCAGACAGATCCCGCGCGCCAGGGGAGCGCGAGCAGGTCGCCGTCCACACGCCCGGTGTACGAGGCGAGGTAGACGATGACCGGCACAACGCCCAGCAGGACCAGCGACGGGATGGCCTCGCGCCGGAACGCGTCACCGACGGCTGCCCGCCAGCCAGGGCGCTGATCGTCGCCCGGCCGCGACGCGGAGGCCGCGACTTCCCAGGCCACGAGCAGCGCGATGAGGCCGAACGCCACGTAGCCGCCGGACCACTTCACGGCCACCGCCGCCCCGAGCGCGAGGCCGGCTGCCAGCCTCCAGGGCCGGCCCAGCGACAGGAGTCGCAGCCAGCGCGGTGCGCCGAGGTCCTCGCCGCGCGGCCCACGGCGGCGACCGCCGTCCAGGACCACGCACAGGACCACGGCGATGACGAGCATGGTCACGAACGAGTCGAGCATCGCGACGCGCGACTGCACGAGGTCCAGGAAGTCCGTGGCCAGCAGGGCGGCGGCTGCCGTGGCGCCGCCCGTCGCGGCCGTGGCCGGCACGTGCCCGGCCAGCAGCCTGCGCACGAGCACGTAGAGCAACGCCACGCTCAGCGTGCCCGCCGCCGCCGACGCGATGCGCCAGCCGAACTCGTCGTAGCCGAAGAGCCTGATGCCGATCCCGATCAGCCAGTTGCCGAGTGGCGGGTGGGCGCCGCTCACGAGGTCGTCGATTCCGCATTGCGCCGTGTCGATGACGAAGCGGCAGGCATTGCGCGCATAGAAGATCTCGTCGAAGACGAGACCGCCGGGGGTCGTCAGGCCTGCCAGGCGGACCACGGCAGCACCGACGGTGACGATCGCCACGGCAATCCAATCGCGGCGCGCCCAGGCCGGCAGTTGGTGGATGGCTTGCCCCCTTTCGTGCTGCCCAGGAGAGCGGCCAGTCGGTGGCCGCGGTCCATGCTAGCGAGCGCAGAGGTCCCTGGAGGGGCTGGTAGACTCGGAACGGTGAACTACGAGCTGTACATGGCCGAGGCGATCGCCGAGGCTCGGCGCGGCGCCGAGGAGGGCGAGACGCCGATCGGCGCGGTGGCGGTCCTGGACGACGCCATGATCGCTCGCGACCACCGTCGGATCCTCCTCCAGCGCGACCCGACCGCTCACGCCGTGCTCCTCACCCTGCAGGCGGCGGCGCGCAAGCTGGACGCCAAGCGCCTCCCCGAACTGACCGTCTTCACGACCCACGAGCCCTGCTCGATGTGCGTCGGCGCGCTCCTCGAGGCCCAGATCCGCACGTTGGTGTATGCCGTTCCGGATGAGAAGCGAGGCGCCGCCGGCGGTGCCGTGCAGCTGGCGCGCGCCCCCGGCATGCCGCATCAGATCTCCGTCATCTCCGGCGTGCGCGAAGACGAGGCTCGCCGCCTGACAGCCAGCGCCCCGGCTCCGGCCTGACCCTCCGCTGCTAGACTCCCCAGCCGGAGAGGTGTCCGAGTGGTTTAAGGTGCCGCTCTCGAAAAGCGGTGTGCGATGAGCACCGTGGGTTCGAATCCCACCCTCTCCGCCACGCGCCACGCCCCCGGAGAGGTCGCCTAGTGGCCTATGGCGCCGCATTGGAAATGCGGTTCGGGGCAACCCGTCGGGGGTTCGAATCCCCCCCTCTCCGCCACGACTCGATTGACCGATCTCGCCGAGCGCGCCTACCATCGCGGCGGCCGTGCTAGGTGGGGAACTAGCGGTGCCCTGCACCCGCAATCCGCTACAGCGGGACTGAATCCCCGGCCGAGGCCGATCCGCCTTCGTCCCCTACGAACATCGACCGACGTTGAGAGTCGGGTCCCACGCAGCGAGAGTCCGTGAACCCCGTCAGGTCCGGAAGGAAGCAGCGGTAAGCGA
>DATCQR010000207.1:0-2841 GCA_036569405.1 Candidatus Limnocylindria bacterium | reverse complement strand
GTCCGAGCGCGCAGGCTGGCCGGATGCGCGTGCTGGATCTCCTCCTGCCGCCGGCCTGCGCGGGCTGTGGCCGATTCGGTCATCTCGTCTGCCGCGACTGCGTGACGGGGTTTCGAGCGGCATCTGCGCCTGACGACCGGTTCATGGCAGCCGACCCGGGCACGACGGTCGGCGATGCGCTCGAGTTGGCAATGGCAGCCTTTGTGCACGCCGGAACGTTGCGACGAGCCCTGCAACGGCTCAAGTACGGCGGCAGTGGCCGAATAGCCGTTCCCCTCGCACGGGCCGCAGCGCCCGCCCTGGAGGCTCTGACGCTGGTCTGCGGACCGCTTCCGCTCGTGCCCGTGCCCGTACATCTGGCCCGCCGGCGACAGCGCGGCTACAACCAGGCGGCACTCCTGGCGGATGCGCTGGCCACGGAGGCCGGTCTGCGGGTGTGCGACATCCTCGAACGGCGCAGGGCAACGGCCCGCCAGCACGGCCTGGGCAAGGCAGCTCGACTGCACAACCTGCGAGGCGCCTTCGCATTGCGCGATGGGGCTCGGACCCCGCCCGGCGTCATCCTGGTCGACGACATCCTGACCACATCGGCGACCCTCGAATCATGCGCCCGGGTCCTCCGTGACGCAGGCGCGGCGGCCGTCTATGGCTTCGCCATCGCGCGCGAGGTCTAGCGCGGAGTCGTCGGGGCTCCGGTGCTACCGTAGGGGCCTCGCAGCGGAGGACCCGAAATGAGGACCACCGTGAACTCGCGCCACCTCGAGCTGACCGAGGCAATGCGTGCCCAGATTGACCGCAAGCTGCATCTCCTGGAGCGAATCACCCACCCCGATGCCGATGCCACCGTTGAGCTCATCGTCCACGCCTCTCGTGCCGCGGAGACCTCGCACGTGGCCGAGGTGAGCCTCGTGAACAACGGCACAGTCATCCGCTCCGTCGGCACAGGACCGACCATGACGGCCGCGCTCGACAACATGGTCGATCGGCTTGAGCGACAGGTGGTTCGTTCGCGCGAACGGCCTCGAAGTGTGCGGGAGCGCGCGGAGGAGGGGCTGCAGAGCGCAGCGCCAGAGAACCTGGACAGCGAGGCAGACGCAGAGGAGTCGCCTGTCCCCCGCGTGGTCGAGATCAAGCGCTATGACATGACGCCGATGTTCGAGGAGGACGCCATCCTGCGCATGGACGAGCTCGGCCACGCCTTCTTCGTCTTCCTCAATGCCGAGACCGATCGCATCGGGGTTGTCTACCGCCGTGGCGACGGTTCCTACGGGATGATCGATCCGGTCGTCGAACGGTCCGGGAGGTCGAGCTGAGCGGCCTCAGGCCGCCAGGGTCGGCAGGAGCAGCAGGGCTGCAACCAGCACGATCAACGAGACGAAGAAGACGAGCAGCGCGATCGACAGCAGGTCGAGGCGTCGCGGCGTTCTGGGCTCAGGCTCCATGGCCGGCACCGTAGCACGACGCCAGCCGCGCCGCCGTCTCACCTGGCCGGCCGGCGCGCCCCGGGTCGGAATGCACCTTGGAGTGGCGAGCGGGCTCCTCAAGGCCGGGCGGCGGGCACGGCAGATCGGGGCGACCGCCCTCCAGATCTTCAGCGACAACCCGACCGCGTGGCGGCGCCGCCCCGAGCCGCCACCCGACGCCGCCGAATTCGTCGCCTTCTGCGCTCGGGAGGGAATCGCGCCGGTCGCGATTCACGCCAGCTACCTCATCAACCTGGCTGGATCGGCGGAGCCGTTCGCTCGTCAGTCGCTTGAAGGCCTGGCCTACGAGATGCAACGCGCCCCGGCATACGGCGCGACGCTGGTCAACACGCACATCGGATCGCATCGCGGCGACGGGCGAGCGCGCGGCATCGCGCGGCTGGCCGCCAACATCTCGGCGGTGCTGGCCGGCTCGCCTGAGGGGGTGCGGCTGGTACTGGAGAACTCCGCTGGCGGCGGCGACACGCTGGGAGGAACGCTCGAGGAGCTGGCCGCCATCCTCGAGGCCGTGCCACCCGGCGACGGCGACCAGCTGGCCTTCTGCCTCGACACAGCGCACCTGTGGGGCGCCGGGTACGACATCTCGAGCGCGGAGGGGGCCACCGCAGTCCTCGACCGGTTCGACGAGCTGATCGGGCTCGATCGGCTGGCCCTGGTTCACCTGAACGATTCGCGCTCGCTGTTGGGGTCGCGAGGGGACCGGCACGAGCACATCGGTGCGGGAAAGATCGGGGCGGCCGGCCTGGCCGCCTTCCTGAGGGATCCGCGACTTCCCGGGCGCACTGCCCTCGTGATGGAGACCCCCGGTGTGGACGAGGGCTTCGACGCCGTCAACATGCGCCGCAGCTGGCTCCTGCAGGGGGGAGCCGACACGCTCCCGGTCCTTCCACCTCGGGCTTTCAGGACCTCTCGGGCATCAACGCGACGGTCGGCCTAGGTGCGGTAGCCGTTCCCGTTGCCTGCGGCGAGCTCGTGCTCGCCGTTCGTTTCGTCTCGGAGCCGCCGACCTCGCAGCGCGATGTAGGTCTGCATCAGACCGCGAACATCGGCCTCTGAGAGGAGATCGTCGCCGCGGAGCGCATATTCGACCCTTGCCGTCGGCTGCAGCTGCCGGGCGCCCTGTGTGGCGAAGTAGGCAGGGCCGTCGGACTCCTCGCGGATCTCGCGCAGGCCTCGGGCCAGCTTGGTGGCCGTGCCGAGTGACGGCATCCGGTCGCCCTTGATCAAGCGGGAGATGGTCGAGTGATCGACACCCGACTGGAGGGCCAGCTGGCGCTGGCTCATCTTCTTTTCCTTCAGCTGGCCTCGCAGCCAGCTGTTGAACGACCGCGGAGTCTGGAGCGTCATGCGCCTTCGT
>DATCQR010000206.1:0-1731 GCA_036569405.1 Candidatus Limnocylindria bacterium | reverse complement strand
GCTTCCCGTCGTAGTCGATCAGCACCGAGCGACCGATGAAGGTCGTCCCGCGCTCCGTCCCGACCCGGTCGCAGGCCAGCAGGTAGCAGTGGTTCTCCGCCGCGCGGGACGGGGCGAAGATGCCGGGGTGGAAGTCGACGCCCACCGGCCAGTTGGTCGGCAGCGCGATCAGATCGGCGCCGTCCAGGGCGCACATCCGAGCTGCCTCCGGGAAGCGCAGGTCGTAGCAGATCAGGACGCCGATGCGCAGGCCGTTGACCTCGATCACGCTCGGCGCATCGGGCCCGGGCGTGGTGAATCGGTCCACCCCAAGGAAGGGCAGGTGCATCTTGCGGTAGGTGTAGCGCCGGCCATCCGGGGTGACGACCAGCGCGGCATTGAAGACCTCGTCGCCCTGCGCCTCGAGCGTGCCGCAGATGACCGTCATGCGGTGCACCTCGGCGAGGCCGGCGATCACGTCCTGGGCCACGACCCCCGCCCGTCGGGCAACCGGCCGCGCCTCTTCCAGCGAGCCGAAGGCGTATCCGGTGACGGCGGCCTCGGGCAGGACGGCGAGCACGGCTCCTGCGACGGCGGCCTCTGCGACGGCGCGCCCGATCCGGTCGAGATTCCCCTCGACCTCCCCGAGCTGTGGATCGATCTGGCAGGCGGCCACCCGAAGCGTCGGCATCTGCCCTTCCTTCCCGCTACCCTTCGCCGATGCCCAATCGCCCCTGGCTGGTCCCGGCTGCCTTCATCTTACTCGGGCTGATCTGGGGCTCCTCCTTCCTCTGGATCAAGATCGGCGTGGACGAGATGGACCCCGCCACGCTGGTCGCCTATCGGGTCAGCCTGGGTGCGGTGGCCATGCTCGCCTACGCGCGACTCACCGGCGAGCGGCTGCTCCGGACGCCCCGCGAGCTGGTCCCGATGGCCGCCCTGGGGATGGTCGCCACCGCCCTCCCGTTCTTCCTGATCACCTGGGGGGAGCAGTACATCGACTCGGGCACTGCCGCGGTGCTCAACTCGCTGACCCCGATCTTCAGCCTCGTCCTGGCAGGGGCCATCCTGCATACGGAGTCGGTGACGCTGGTGCGCGTGATCGGCCTGGTGACGGGCTTCGCGGGCGCCGCACTGCTCGCCTCCCGGGAGTTCGCGCTGCGTGGCGATCCGCTGGCGCTGATCGGCGTCGGCGCGGTCACCGTGGCGGCCATCTCCTACGCGCTCGGGGTCTCCGTGTCGAAGGCGATGGTCCACGGGACCCCGCGCAACGTGGTGGCTGCCGGAAACCTGACCTTCGGCGCCATCTACATCTGGATCTTCGCCCTGGTCAGCGGAGCCGATCCGGCGCTCCCGCGCCAGGGCGACAGCATCATCGCGGTGCTGTGGCTGGGGCTGCTCGGCTCGTTCCTAGCCTTCGTGCTCCTCTATTACCTCATCTCAAACCTGGACGCCACGGTGGCCACCATGGTCACCTACCTCTTCCCGGTGGTGGGGGTCACGCTGGGCGTCGTGTTCCTTGGCGAGGTGCTCGACGCACGCCTCCTGATCGGCACCGCCCTGGTGCTGGCCGGGATCGTGGTGGTGAGCCTTCGCTATGATCAGGTCGTGGGATTGGTCACCGGCTTGAGAGGCCGCGCATGAGCGGCTTCGACGAAGGGCCGCGCTGGCCGGACCAGGAGCCCCCGGCCGAGCCGTGGCGTCCCCGCTGGTACGACCCGAACGAGCCGCCCGCCGAGCCAGAGCCTCAGC
>DATCQR010000205.1:0-2308 GCA_036569405.1 Candidatus Limnocylindria bacterium | reverse complement strand
GAGACAGGGCGAGATTGGTGCGATGCAGGCCGCCGGCCTTGTTGTGTCGCCACGAGAGGATCCCGAGCACCAGCGTGACGAGTCCGAGGATCGCCATCACCACCGGGATCCCGGCGCCCTTGACGAGGAGGTTCACCAGGTCGGCGGCGGCCGGCGCGACGAGCACCGGCAGGAAGGATGCGACCGACAGCAGGGTGTTGAGTATGCCGAAGATGCGGCCTCGGACCTCCACCGGCAGGTCCTCTTGGAGGGCAGTCTGGGCCGGAATGGCGACGAACGCGTATTCGACACCGGCCGTGATGGCGATCACCACCACCAGTGCGATCAGCGACAGGAGCGGGCTGAGTGCGGCCGGCAGGTTGTTCTCGATCGGCTGCAGGGCGGGCGACAGGAAGACGGTGATCGGCTTCACCAGTGCAAGGCCGATGAGCGTCACCCCCATCGCCACCAGCCCACAGTCAATCAGGAGCCGCCGCGGGAGGTTGGCGCCATACGCGTTCAGGATGAGGATGCCGAGGACGGCGCCCATCCCCGCCGGACCCATGACAAAGAAGAAGTCCTGTGGACGCAGCAGGAGGATGTCGGTCGCAAAGCCCGGCCCGATGGCACCCATCACCGCGATCAGGCTGGCTGCGATCCCGAGGTAGGCCAGCGACCAGGCGATCGGTCGATGGCTGCGCACGAAGGCAATCCCCTCCTTGAGCTGGTCGAAGACCACGGTGAACGCCTGCCTGGTCTCCTTCACTCCGATCTCCGCATGCTTCTCCGGCGGGACGGCGGGCAGCGGCACGATCGCGAGCGCCGCGAGGCCGAACATCACCGCCACCACGATGAAGACGGCGTTCACGCCCAGCGTCGTCAGCAGCAGCGGTCCCAGGAAGCCAAAGCCGATGGCGAAGGTCGCGTTGATCGTCAGCACGAAGGTCGAGTTGGCCGCCATCAGCTGCCGCCGATCGACCAGTCGAGGGATCGCCGTCAGCTCGGCGGGCACGAAGAAGGCGGTCACCGTGGCGACCAGCAGGTTGATCACGAAGATCAGGCCGACGTTGCTGCCGACCAGCAGGAAGAGCACGATCCCACCGCCGCGCAGCAGGTTCGAGGCCAGCATGATCAGGCGCGCGTCGCTCCGTTCGACGAGTACCCCGGCGATGGCGCTGAAGGCGACGGCCGGCACCAGGAAGGTCAGGATCAGGACGGCGTTGGCCGTGTTCGACCGGGTGGCCAGCACGACCGTGGCCATGAGGCCGGCAAGCACCATGTTGCTGGCCAGCTGGCTGAGCACCTGGGCCACCCACAGCAGAACGAAGGAGCGGTTCGCGAATACGGAGCCGGACGGCTCGGAGACCGGCAGGTCCGGCGGCAGCTCAACGTGGGGAGGCAGCTCCATGTGGGCCATCGGTCAGGGTGCCGCCTGGGGACCGCGCTCGAGGTGCCCGGTGAAACGGCGCTCGACATCGAGGCGGTCCATCAGGATCCGATGCCCACAACCCTCACATACCAGGCCGATGTCGGCGCCGATGCGCGCCACTCGCCACTCGCGGCTGCCGCAGGGGTGGGCCTTGCGCAGCCCGATCCTGTCGCCGATGCGCAGGTCGACCGCGGCCATCGCTAGCCCTGGGCCTCCGCCCCGGTGGCCCCGGTGAAGGCGAACTTCGCCAGTCGCAGCGCAGGCACCCGCGCGTTGATGCCGGAGTACTCCGCGGCGACAAGGCGCGTCTCGGAGGCGATCGCCTCGATCGCGCTGAAGGCCTCGGGGATCGACTGGGTGAAGCGCAGGTTGCGAATCGGGCGGGTGATGCGGCCATCCTCGATCAGGAAGGTGCCGTCCTTGGTCATCCCCGTGAGGATGCCTCGCTTGGCATGCACGATGTTGACGTAATGGAAGCGAGTCACCCACACGCCGCGCTCAATGCCGGACAGCATCACCTCCTTGGCGCTGGACCCGGGGGACATGAACAGGTTCCAGGCCATCGGGCCGAAGGCATTTGGCGCGGGGAGCCCGTGACCGGTCGACGCGACGCCAGCCCGCGACGCGGTCGCGGTGTCGTGGACCACGGCGTGGGCGACGCCATTCCTGATCAGGTCGACGCGCTGCTTTGGGACCCCCTCGTAGTCGATCGCCGTCGGCAGGCCGAGCGGATCCAGCCCGTCGTCCCAGATCGAGACGTTCGCGCCCATGATCTGCTGGCCGAGGTCCATGAACGACCGTCCCTCCTCCACCGCCAGTGCCGAGAAGCCCATCCACGACAGGTATTCGAGGACGGTCGCCACGGCGTACTCCTCGAGGATGACCGGGTAGTCGCCGGGC
>DATCQR010000204.1:0-7439 GCA_036569405.1 Candidatus Limnocylindria bacterium | reverse complement strand
GTCCCGGCCGGCCTCGAACTGTGGCTTGACCAGGGCGATTACCTGTCCCTCGGCTCGCAGCAGCACGCCCACGACAGGAAGGACGCGGCTGAGCGATATGAAGGATAGATCGAGCGTTGCGAGGTCGATCGGCTCCGGCAGGTGGCGCAGCGCTCGCAGGTTGGTGCGCTCCATGCTGACCACGCGAGGATCGCGAGCCAGCCGGTCGAGCAGCTGCCCACGACCGACGTCCACCGCATACACGATCCGCGCGGCCCGGGCGAGGAGCACGTCGGTGAACCCGCCGGTGGATGCGCCGGCGTCCAGGCAGGCGAGACCCGTTGGATCGACCTCGAACGCATCCAGCGCCGCCTCCAGCTTCTCACCGGCGCGGGATGCCCAGCGACGGCGTGCGACCACCGACAGCTGCGCCTCGCGGTCGACCAGCTGGCCGGGCTTGAGGGTGCGACTGCCGGCACCGGCCAGCTCGACCTCGCCGGCAAGGAGGAGAGCCTGGGCTGCGGCGCGGCTCGGTGCCAGCGCGCGATCGACGAGGAGCTGGTCGAGGCGGACCCGGGTCACGCCGGTCAGGCGGCGCTTGCGCTCGACGGCTCGCCGGAGGTCGACGCGGTGGGAGCTGCCTCGAGGGCGAGCGCCTCCCGGATCTGGCCCAGGATTCCCGGCACGTCGATCCGCTGCTGGTGCCGCAGGTCCTCGACGGCACCGTGATGCACGAATCCCTCGGCCAGGGCGATCTTGAGGAGCGGCACATGGATCCCGGCCCGGTTGAGCCCGTCGAGCACGCCGTCGCCGAACCCGCCCATGGCGGCGCTCTCCTCAGCGGTCACGACCAGGCGGCGGCCCACCGCGTGCGCTGCGATCAGGTCCTCGTCGAGCGGCTTCGCCCAGCGTGCATTGATGACGGCCGTCGCCATGCCGTGGTCCTTCTCCAGCGTCTCGGCGACCCGCAGCAGCCGCTGCACGATCGGTCCGAAGCCGACCAGCAGCAGGTCGCCGCCATCGCGCAGCACCTCGCCACGGCCGATCTCGAGGGCCGATCCATCACGGTCCGGGAGGTCTTCGCCGGGGTCTCGGGGATAGTGCAGGCTGATCGGTCCTGCGTGTGCAAATGCCGTCACCACCATGTCCCGCAGCTCCTGCTCGTCCTTCGGTGAGCCGATGACCAGGTTCGGCAGGGCGCGTTGCGCGGAGAGGGTGAACATGCCCTGATGGCTGGTGCCGTCCTCGCCGACGAGGCCGGCGCGGTCGATCGCCAGCAGCACCGGCAGGTCGTTCTGGCAGATGTCGTGCACCAGCTGGTCATACGCCCGCTGGCTGAAGGTCGAGTAGAGCGCGACCACCGGGCGCTTGCCACCCAGCGCCAGGCCCGCGGCCATAGTGACGGCATGCTGCTCGGCGATCCCGACGTCGAAGAGGCGCGACGGGAAGCGCGCACCGAAGCGCGACAGCCCCGTCCCGGTCGGCATCCCCGCAGTGATGGCACAGATCCGATCGTCATCGGTCGCCAGCCGCACCAGCTCCTCGGCGAAGGTGGCGGTGTAGGTCTTCGGGCGTCGCCCCGGCTCGCCCTCGGGCGGCAGCGGCTCCTCGGTCGGGTCGATCAGGCACAGGTCGATCGGCGGCAGGCTGGCTCCATGGAAGCTGATGCTGTCCATCTCGGCCGGGCCATAGCCCTTGCCCTTGATCGTCTTGACGTGGACCAGCACCGGCCCGGGCAGGGCGAAGGCGCGCTCGAAGCTCTGCTCCAGCTCGGCCAGGTTGTGGCCGTCGAGGACGCCGATGTAGGTGAGCCCCATGTCCTCGAAGAAGCCGACCTTGGCCCACGAGCGCTTGAAGCCCTCCTTGGTGAAGGCCAGCGCATTGAACAGGAGGCGGCCGACGATCGGGATGCGGGGCAGGACCCGCTGCGTCACCGACTTCGTCTCCTGGTAGGCACGGGTCAGGCGCAGCTTGTTGAGGCGTGTTGAGAGGCCGCCGACCGAGGGGCTGATGCTCATCTCGTTGTCGTTGAGCACGATCAGGAGGCGATGCCGCTCGTCGCCGAGGTGGTTGAGCGCCTCAAGCGTGAGGCCGCTCTGCATCGCCGCGTCCCCGACGCAGACGGCGATGCGCTGCTGCCGCGCCGGATCGCCGTCGGGCAGCAGGTCGCGCGCCGCGGCCAGCCCGACCGCGATGCTGACCCCCGTCCCGGCGTGGCCCCCGTCGAAGACGTCGTGGTCGCTCTCGCTGCGCCGCGGAAAGCCGCCGACCCCGTTCAGCTGGCGAAGGGTGTGGAACCGATCGCGGCGTCCCGTCAGCAGCTTGTGGGCATAGGCCTGGTGTCCGGTGTCCCATACGATGCGGTCATCGGGCGAGCTCATCACACGGTGCAGGGCAAGGGTGAGCTCGACCGCACCGAGCGAGCTGGCCAGGTGGCCGCCGGTCTGCTGGACGGTCCGGATCATCTTCTCGCGGAGCTCGCCGGCGAGCGCGTCCAGCTCCGCGTGGCTCAGCCCGCGCAGCTGTGCGGGGTCGTTCAGTGTGTCGAGGATCGGCAAGGTGTCTCCGCGTGGCGGTGGCGCGCGAAAGTATAGGTCAGGGCAGGGGTCAGGTCAGTCGAGCGCCTGGGTCAGGAAGTACGAGCTCTTGGAGACTTCATATCCACCCGGCTAGCCCTCCTCGTCGGTGGGGGCTGTCTCGTCGGGCGCCGCCCCCATTCCGCGCCCGAGCTCGCTGATGGTCAGCTCGGCCTCGCGCAGCCGCAGCTCGGCAGCGGCGTGGAGGCGCAGCGCCTCTCGGTAGCGGGCGATGCTCTCCTCGAGGGGCAGGTTGCCCGCCTCCAGCGCCTGGACGATGCGCTGCAGCTCGGCGACGAGCTCGTCGAAGGGTCGCGCCGCGAGGTCGGCGGGCGCCTCGGGTTCGCTCATGCCAGCACCTCCTCGTCCGACCCGGCCGTCGTCTCCACGCGGGTGGCGATCGTACCGCGTGCCACCACCACCTCCAGCGGCTCGCCAACGGTGGCTTGGGCGGGGTCGCGCACGATCGTGCCGTCGGCGAGCCGTGCCACGGCATAGCCACGCTCCAGGGTGGCAGTCGGCGACAGGGCACGCAGGGCGTCGGCCACGCCATCCAGCGCAGCCTGCTCGCGGGCGGCGCGGGCGCTCAGCGCGCGATGGCCGCGATCGACGAGCTCCGCGGCGCGCTGACGGGCCGCCGCGGTATCGGGCAGCAGGCGGGTCAGGGCACGCCCCTCCTGGCCCAGGAAGGCGCCGCGATCGGCGAGGCCGCCGATCATCGCCGCCGAGGCGCGATCCCGAAGGCGATCGAGGATGGCCGGGAACTGGGCGAGGTCAGGGACCGCCTGCTCGGCCGCTGCCGATGGGGTCGGTGCGCGGAGGTCGGCGGCGAAGTCGGCTAGGGTCACGTCCGACTCGTGCCCGACGCCGACCACTACCGGCATCGGCGCCTCGATCACGGCGCGCACCACGCGCTCGTCGTTGAACGACCACAGGTCCTCGAGCGAGCCGCCGCCGCGGGCCAGGATGACGAGGTCGATCGCCGGGTCCGTGTAGAGGCGATGCAGCGCCCGTACGATCGCGCCCGAGGCGGTCGGTCCCTGGACGATCGTCGGGGACAGGATCAGCTCCCCGATCGGGTAGCGCCGGCGCATGACGTTGCCGATGTCGCGCCACACGGCCCCCATCGGCGAGGTGACCACCCCGATCCGCCGCGGCCAGCGCGGCAGGGAGCGCTTGCGTGCCGCGTCGAAGAGCCCCTCCGTGGCCAGCTTGGTGCGCAGCGCCTCGTACTGCTGGTGCAGGTCCCCCGCGCCGGCCGGCGTGATCGACTCGACGTAGACCTGGTAGCTGCCCTGCGGCTCATATGCGCGCACCTTGCCGTGGCAGATCACGTGCATGCCGTGCTCGGGACGGACGGTGGCGCGGGCAAGCTCCTCGCGGAACAGGACCGCCTTGACCTGGCTGGCGGCGTCCTTCAGGACGAAGAAGCAATGACCCGATGGCGGGTATGAGGGCTGGCTGACCTCGCCCTCGACCCACACGTCGGCCAGCGCGGGATCGCCGTCGAGCAGGACGCGCACCCGGTGGTTCAGGTCCGAGACGCGGAGGATGCGCGGCGCCGGGCGCGGCGCGTCCCAGAGCGTGGCCTGGTCGGAATCGAGCGTCATCGGCCTATTGCAGGCGGGTCATGTAGTCGCCGGTCCTGGTGTCGATGCGCAGCAGGTCGCCCTCGTTGACGAAGAGCGGCACCTGCGCCACCAGGCCGGTCTCGAGCGTGGCTGACTTCTTGGCGCCGGTGGCGGTGTCGCCGGCGAAGCCCGGATCGGTCTGGATCACGCGCAGGTCGACCGCGACCGGCAGGTCGACCCCCAGCACCTCGGCGTCGTACATGCTCACGAAGACCTCGGTCCCCTCCTTCAGGAAGCGGGAGTCGTCGCCGATCTGCTTTGCGCTGATGGCGAACTGGTCGTAGGTCTCGTTGTCCATGAAGTGGAACGCGTCGCCGTCGCCGTACAGGTACTGAACCTTGCGCTGCTCCACCCGCGCTCGGGGCCAGCGCGTCCCGGCCTGGAAGGTGCGCTCCACGATGTCGCCGCGTCGGACGTTCTGGAGCTTCATGCGGACCTGCGCCGATCCACGCGCCATCTTGATGTGCGTCCAGTCCAGGACCTTCATCAACTGCCCGTCCAGCTCGATGATGACGCCCTTCTTGATGTCGCCGGTATCGATCATGCCGTTCTCTCCGTCACTGCCCGGGGCACTCGGCATTGGCCTTCGCGATGTTGGCCTCCTGCCCGACCAGGTTCTTGGCGAAGTAGTGCGATCCGTCGCGCACGCCGCCGGGGCAGGCTGCCACGAAGTAGTAGTAGCCCTTTGCCGTGTCGGGCGCTGCCACGCCGGCGATCGAGGCGATGCGCGGCGAGGCAATCGGCGAAGGGGGGAGTCCTTTGACCAGGTACGACTGGTACCCGAACAGCTCCTTGGGAATCGGCACGTCGCCTCCCTGCGTCTTGAGCGGCGCCCACCATTCGATCCCCTGCCACTCGAAGATCGGCTTCGATCCGAACTTGGCGGTGGCCAGCCCGTACTGGAGGGTCGGGTCGGCATTCAGAAGCCCCACCGTGCCGGCGGAGGGGTTGTTGATGCGGTTGAGGTAGACGCCGGCGATGAGTGGCCGCTCGGCATCGAGGACCGCCTCGCGCTCCACGATGCTGGCCAGATTAACCGCCTCGTCGATCGTCAGCCCCTGGGCGGCGATGCCGTCCCGTATCTTCTTCGTCAGCCGCTCACCAAAGGTGCCGAGCAGCTTCTCGAGCACCTGCCGCGCGGTGGAATTGGCGTCGATCCGATAGGTGTCCGGGTAGAGGTAGCCCTCGAGGCTGCGGCCCTTCGGCAGATCGGCAAGGAAGTCGAATTCGGCGATCAGGTCGGCCGGCGGCGCCTTGGCGAGGACCGCGAAGTCGTTGAGGTTCATGGTCAGCTTGGTCGTGCCCAGGTAGCCGACGACCTGCTCCAGGCGCCAGCCTTCTGTGAGCTTTATCGTGACCTCGACGCCCCGCTCCTGCTTCAAGGCAGCCACGATCTCCGAGGGTTTCAGGGACGGCGAGAGGTCGTAGACCCCGGCCTGCAGGTTGCCGGAGCGCCCCAACTGGAGCACGGCGGACTGGAATGCGAGCTGGCTGCTGATGATGCCCTGGTCGAACAGGAGCTGGCCGATCTCGGCGTCGTTTGTCCCCGCCACCACCTCGACCGTGATCCGTTTCCCGGACTCGGCAGCGGGCAAGTCCGCCAGGGCGTTGGGGCGGTACCACTCCACGAAGTCGCGCACCACGCCGTGCTCGATCGATCCTGGATGCTGCTCCACCCACGCGAAGAGGCGCGGCGACAGCGCCAGCAGCCCGACGAAGATGAGCACGCCGAGCAGCGCGATGACACCCGCAAACCAGGCCGCCAGGGTCAATGGCTGGAAGGTGCGACGACGGCGCACCGGTCCCTCACGCTGGTCGCGCAATTCCCGGATCCGGGCGTTGCGCTGCTCGTTCTTGTTCCAGCGCGGATCAGGCTGTCGGGTCATCTGGTCTCCTGCGGTCGAGCCATTCTTGCAGGATGAGGCAGGCCGCCGCCGAATCCTTTTCGCCCGACGTCCTCTCCGGCCGGCGCCCCGCAGCGGCCAGCTGCTCCCCCGCCTGCCAGCTGGTCAGCCGCTCGTCGACGAAGACGACCTCGAGGCCGATGGCGGTCAGCTGCTCCCCGAACGCTCGCGCCTGAGCCGCCTGCGGCCCCTCGCTGCCGTCCATATTCCGCGGCAGGCCCACCACGATCCGCGTCGCGCCTTCGGCATGCGCCAGCGCTGCAACCTGCTCGATGTCTGCCTTGACCTTGCGGCGCAGCAGTGCCGGACGGGGAAAGGCGAGGCCGGTCTCCTCGTTCGCAACTGCCACGCCGATCCGCTTGCTGCCGTGGTCCAGCCCGATCACGGCGCTCACCTGATGTCGATCCGGAATGTCAGCCGCGGGAGTCGATCGACCCAGCCCGGCCAGAGGTCAATCTCGACCTTGCCGAGTGGGGCGAGCTCAGCCTTGGCCTCGGGGACGGTCAGCCCGGCGATGCGGTCGCGCACCTTGGCCTGATCGATCTCGGCAGCCGCCGATGCGCTCACCGATGCGTCGACTTTGAGCTGCTCGCCGACCACCACGGGCTCCCCCAGGTCCAGCGTGATCGAGTCGCCCACGATCGCGGTGCCTGGCGGGGCCGCATCGGGGTCGGCCAGGAGCGCGGAGCGAGCGGCTGCCTCGGCGTCCGCTCGCGACGCATACGGACGATCGTAGGCAAGGGTCCCCGAGAGTTCGAACGTCGGCGTGTCCTCCTTCCCCAAGAGGCCGTCCGGTATCTGGATGGTCGGCACCTCCGAGGTGGGGGGTCCCGCGTAGAGCCGATCAGGATCTGCCACCAGCGCGTCGCTCAGCTGCTGCCGCAGGTCTGTCTGGATCGCAGCCACCACCGCGTCAATGTCCGACTGTTGGATGACCGAATGCGGAATCTCCGAGCCGCCGCCGGTTGGATCGGCGTTCGTGACGCGACGGTTGAAGCGGAGGTTGGGATCATCGATGGTGTCGATCGCCCCGGCGGCCACGTTCCCGCTGGTGCCGCCCTCGACCGCAACAACTGCAACGCTCTTCTGGCCTGGATCTCCGAAGAACGCTCCCCCAGGGACGTTGACCTTCTTGGTCGTGGTGAAAGCGATCGTGCCGCCAACCGAAACCTGCGTGCCCTCTGGAATCTCGACCGACCCGATGCTGCGGTTGAAGAAGGTGATCACGCCGGTGGCAGGCACCAGCTCGGGCTTCTGGCCGGTGGCGTTGCCAGCCTTGGTGGCGTGCAGCTGGTCGCGCAAGTGCCCCGCAATGTCGACCTGTACCGGGTAGGAGCGCGTGCCCACTG
>DATCQR010000203.1:0-7275 GCA_036569405.1 Candidatus Limnocylindria bacterium | reverse complement strand
TCGTACGAGAGCATCCCGATGCGGTCGAGGTCGCCGCTGTAGAGCCCCATCTCGTCGGCGAGGCGTTCCGAGTACAGGCCCCAGCCCTCGACGAAGGCGGTCGTCTCGGCATGGCGCCGGAAGGCGGGCAGTTGTTCGAGCTCCTGGCCGATCGCCACCTGCAGGTGGTGTCCCGGCACCGCCTCGTGGAAGGCCAGCGCCTCCGCCTCGTAGCGTGGCCGCGTCTCCGGTGCGTAGGTGTTGACGTAGTAGCGGCCCGGCCGGCTGCCATCATCCGGCGGCTCGCGGTAGTAGGCGATGGTCGAGTGCTGCTCCTCGTGCGGCTCCATGCGGACCACCTCGCAGGCGGCCCGTGGCAGGCGCCCGAACCATGCAGGGATCGCCTCGATCGCGCGGGCCAGCGACGCCTCGGCGACCGCCACGATCTGCTCGGCCGACTTGAAATGGACCGATGCATCACCGCGCAGCGCGGCCAGCGCGCCGGCCAGGTCCGGGGTCCCCAGCACGCGGCCGCCCAGCTCGGCAATCTCCGCGTCGATGCGCGCGGTCTCCGCCAGGCCGGTGTCGTGGATCTCCTGCGGCGTCAGATCCGTGGTTGTATGAGCGCGGGCCAGGCTGGCGTAGGTCTCCGCCCCGCCCGGCAGATGGAGGATCCCGACGTGCGCCTCGTTGCGGGTACCGGCCAGGACCTCGTCGGCGAGATAGGCGCGATAGCGGGCGAAGGCGGGACGCATCCCCTCCCGCACGGCCCCGGCCAGGCCTACCTCGAAGGCGCGCCAGGCGCCGTCGCTCCAGCCGTCGTGCCCGGCTTGGAGGGGCGACAGGAGCGGCCAGTCCTCGAGCGGTCGCGCCAGAAGCTCGTCCAGCTGGGTGATCACCCGTCGCACGGATCCAGCGACCGGGACCCTGCCGTCGGCCGACCCGCGGCGCAGCTGGGCGATCTGCTGATCGATCCAGGGTCCCATCGCCCACCAGCGGGCGAGCATCGACTCGCCGTCGGCCACGTTGCGCAGCGGCTGGTAGGACGGGACGCTCATGAAGGACGACTGCGGACCGCTCATGGCGTCAACGGTGTGCGCATGGGGATCGGCGGCCAGGATGGCGAGCCGATCGCCGACCGCCTGCGACAGCGCGGCCTGTGTCAGCGCTGCCTCCGGGTCGGACTCGGGCGGGAGCGACGCCACCGCATTCTGGATCTCTTCGAAGCGCTGCGCCAGCGCTGCGCGCCCGGCCGGCGAGATGTCGCTCAGCCGGTCCCCGTAGCGATGCTCCCCGATCGCCGTCCCCTGCGCCGGGTCGGCCGCCAGGACGGCGTCCCAGAACTCCTCCGCCAGCCGATCCAGCTCGGCCGTCATGCTGGAACCCTCACGCGGTGGCCATCACCGCGCGCTCTGCCAGGGCGATCGGCAGCGTGCCGGCGCCGGTGATCGCGTCGTGGAAGTCGCGAAGGGCGTCGACATCGGTCAGGGATGAGCCGCGCGCTTCCAGGAATCGGTCCCGGATGCGCAGGATCTCGAGGCAGCCGGTCAGGTACGAGCTGGCCTGCGTCGGCCAGCTGCAGTAGCGCGTCACCTCGGCGATGGCGGTCGGCTCGGTCATGGAGGAGTGCTCGAGCATGAAGCTCACCGCCTCCTCGTGCGTCATCTCGCCCAGGTGCAGGCTGGTGTCGACCACGATCCGCGCCGCGCGGAAGAGTGCCGCCTCGTACTGGAACATGATGTGGCGCAGGTCGTCGTAGAAGCCGTTCTCGCGCATCATCCGCTCCGCGTAGAGGGCCCAGCCCTCCGCGAAGTAGCTGGTCCCGAAGACCTGCCGCACGGCCGACGGGTTGAGCTTGGCCATGACCAGGTGCCAGTGGTGCCCCGGATACGCCTCGTGCACCGCGGTGGATGGGATGCTCGGATACGAGTTGGACTCCAGGCGTTTGGCGATCTCCGCCTCGCTCGCCTCGTCCGGCGGAAACGGGACGAAGAAGTGTCCTCGCATGGACGATGAGAAGGGGGGCGGATCCTGGTAGGAGGCCACCGCCAGGACGGGGCGCTGGAACGGTGGCGACGGCTCCACGATGCACTCCTCGCCCGGCGGGAAGCTCACCAGGCCGCGCTCTACCAGGAAGGCGCGGGCCTTCGCCGTCCACTCCTCGTAGCCGACCCGCATGGCCTCGGGGGTGAGCGGCCGGTCCTTGTTCAGCTCGAGCAGGACGGTGTGCCAGTCCTCGTGGCCCGCGAGCTCCTGCGCACCGCGCTTGAGGTCTGCGCTGATCTCCTCGATCTGGCCGCGCGCTCGCTCGCGAAGGGCACGGGCGTCGAAGTCGAAGAGCTCGGCCCGCTGCAGGATGCCGTTGTAGCGATCCTCTCCGAAGGCCCAGTCCCCGGTTGCGTTGGGCTCCATCTCCTCGAGGAAGGTGGCGTACGCCTCGAGCGCATCGCCGGCCACTGCTCCGGCCGCTGCCAGCTCCGGACGGTTGGCTGCCTCCACCTGGGTCAGGACCAGCTCCCGCGTGTAGCGCGCCCCGGCGCGGGCCTGGTTGACGGCACGCTTCAGGAGCAGGGCGGGGACCAGCTCGGGACGCAGGTTGGCGCGTCCCGCGGCCAGCTGATCCGGGATCCCGCGCAGGCGACCAACGGCGCTGCGCACCAGCTCGGCCTCTGGACGGAGCCGATGCAGGAACAGGATGAAGACGCCATCCAGCCCCGGGTTCATGTAGGCGTCGGGGTTGCGCCGCCAGTCCTCCCACTCGTCGTAGATCGCCCGTTCGGTGAGGCTGGCGACGAGGAGGTCGCGGTCGATCGCCTCGTCGAAGGTCAGATCGGACTGGTCGGCTGCGCCGAAGCGAGTGAGCCACTCGTCGTCGGAGCGCCGGCGGCGCTCGAAGGCATCGGCTGACAAGTCATCGAGTAGGTCGTCGTAGGCGGCGAGTCCCAGGGCGCTGGCCTGCACGGGGTGCTCGGCGTGGTACTCGGCCAGGAACTCGGCAGCGAGGTCGGAGAAGACGGACAAAGTCGTGTACCCCTCAATTCGCGGGCGGCGCGAGACCGCGCGCATCGGTTGGACAACTTGGACCGGCATCCGCGGAGCCCGCTCTGCCGGTCGGGCGAAGCGTATCACCGCCTTTGGGGTGGCATCCGCCTCCCTCGGCTATCCTTCTCGGCCGATGGGAGCCACCGAGACCGTTGACCTCTTCTTCGAGCTGATCAACGACGACCAGCGCGAGGACGCGGTCGCCCTGTTCGCCGAGCACGCGGTCCTGGGCATCTCCGTCCCCGGCTCCGACGAGCGGACTAACCTGCGAGGCCGCGACAAGGTCGGCGGCTGGTTCATCCGCGCGGGAGACGGGTTCCGCATGTACGCGAACGACGGGCGCAGCATGGGCGCCAGCTACATCGCCGATGTGACGGTCATGCGTCCGGGCGCCGACTCGATGCACGTCGAGGCCAACTTCCGGGTCGAGGCGGCCCATATCGTGAGCCTCTTCCTGCAACCGATATAACCGCGGCCAACCGATCCAGCTGCGGCTAGGGCTTGCCGTTCCCCTTGCCCTTCCCGCTTCCCCCGCCGCCCTTTCCTCCGCCCCCGCCGCCAGGTGCGGACGCGGCGTTGCCGCATGCATCGATCAGGCCTGACACCTGCGCCTCGGCATCGGGCTGTGTGAGCCCGTCGATCACGGCGGGGTCAAGCGTTCCGCCGCAGGCATCGGCGTAGTCGGCCATCAGCTTGGCGACCCAGTCCGGGGTCGGCGTGGAGCTGGGCAGCTGTGGAGCGCCGGCAGCCGGCGCCCCGGGCCCGAATATCGCGGCCGCCAGCAGGACCGCCACGAAGAGCGCGGCCGCACCGGCGGCGAACGGCATTCCGCGACGCCACCACGACGCGAGCCTCTCCTCAAGGGTGGGGGCTGAAGGTGGCACGGTTGCAGCGGCAGGTGGCGCGGCAACGACCGGGATCGCCCGCGTCTCGGCGTCGCGCCCCGCGGGGTCCATGGAGGCGTAGGAGCGCAGGGTAGCGGCGACGAGGCCCGCGTCGGCGGGCCGTTGCGAGGGGGAATTCGAGAGGCAGGCGCGCGTCAGCGCCACGAGCTCAGGGTCGATGCCGGGCATCGGCGGCGGCCCCGCGGCGTGCGCCTGAGCGAGGGGGAGCGGCGCCATCGCGGCAAAGGGCGGTACGCCGGCGAGCATCTCGAACAGGACGGAGCCGAGCCCGAAGATGTCGGTGCGCGGCCCGACCTCGGTTCCGGCGAGCTGCTCTGGGGCTATGTAGGCGGGGGTCCCGACCACCATGCCGGTCTGGGTCAGCCGCTCGGCGCCCTGCTCCAGCGAGTGCGCGATCCCGAAGTCGGCAAGGTGCGCGTGCCCGGCTGTGTCGAGCAGGATGTTCGACGGCTTCACGTCGCGGTGGACGATCCCGTGGCGATGCGCCTCGGCCAGTGCCTCCGCGACCTCGGCGCCGATGGTCGCGGCCGCACGAGGCGGCAGCGCCCCATCACGCGCCAGCTTCAGGTTGAGCGACTCGCCCTCGATCAGCTCCATGATCAGCGCCGGCGGGTCGACCTCGGTCAGGACGTCGTACATCTTCACGATCGCCGGGTGATCGAGGGATGCCACCAAGCGGCCCTCGGCGGCGAGGCGCAGCCGGGCGCGCTCGTCGGGCACCAGGTGCGGGTGCAGGAGCTTCACAGCGACGGGGCGGTCCAGCTCCTCATCGTGTGCGCGCCACACATCCGCGCTGCCACCCCGAGCGATCCGCTCCTCAAGCAGATAGCGGCCATCGATCCGAGCGGGCAGACTCGTTTCGGTCATCTCAGACACTGAATGGTGATGGTACGTGGTTGCTTCACGCGTGCCACGGCGCGCGCCGAATCTTGCAGCGCGCTAACACCGGTGCCGGCTGTCAACGCCAACTACGGGAAGAGGTCCAGCTCCCTCTCCATCACGAGGTCGGATGCCGCGCCCTGGCCGGGCTGGTACTCGTATCCGCGCACCACCACCACCGGCCGCTGCGCCACCTTCCCGCCCGCAAGGTCCGCCGCCGACGCAAGCTCGTCCGCCACCGCCACCACCGTCGAGTGCATCACGCGGCCCTGGGCATCGGGAGTGCCGCGCAGGTCGAGCAGGGGCTCCAATCCGGCGGACCCGATCGCCACGTTGACGATCCCGTTCCGCCACGGTCGCCCGAAGGAGTCGCTGATGACGACCGCCGGGCTCGCCCCGGCCAGCTCGCCCAGTCGCTTGCGAAGTGTGCGGGCGGAGGCATCGGGGTCCTCGGGAAGCAGCGTCGCGACATCTCCGCCACCGACGTTGGAGAGGTCGACTCCCGCGTTGGCGCACACGAACCCGTGCCGCGTACGGGAGATGATGAGCCCACCGGGCGCCATGCGGAGCACCTCGGCGCTCTCCTGCAGGACCAGCTCGACCTGCCGCGCGTCCTTCCCCCACTGCGCCGCCCACGACTCCGCTTCCGGCCGCGGGGTGATCGAGGCCAGCTCGACCACGCGACCCTCTGCCTTGCTGACGACCTTCTGCGTCACGACCAGGACGTCTACAGCCTCCAGCCCGATGCCTGCGGCGGCGAGCGCCGCCGCGATCATCCCCGCCAGGTCGTCGCCCGGCTTGACCTCCGGGATGCCGTCGACCGCGACGAGCGAGATCACGCCGCGTCGCCCAGCTCGATCCACCGCGCCAGGTCGGCGGGCGTGTCCAGGTCGAAGGCCAGCCCCGGCCGATGCACCTCTGCGAGCGGGACGCCTGCCACCTCCGCCTCCGCAAGGTGAGCAGCAAACGAGCCGACTCCGAACCGCAGGCCGATGGCATCCGGCGGCCGGAGCGCCAGCCCATTCGTGCCGGACCCCGCCCGGTCCGGGGCGATCGTCACGCCCGGGGTCCCCGGAATCGCATCCAGCAGGGCAGCCACGTCATCGGCCACCAGGTTGGGGAGGTCGCCGTGCAGGATCAGGAGCGTCGTGATGCCCTCTTCGATCGCCTCCCTGCGCGCCTGCTCCAGGCCTGCGTTCAGCCCCATCCCGCGCTGCACCACCAGCCTCGCGCCGGCGGCGATGACCAGCGGTTGGAGCGCCTCGGAAGGCGTGATCACCACCACGTCACCACAGGCTTCATGCGCGACGCGAAGGACCTGCTCGAGCAGCCGCCGGGCGAGCGCCTCTCGCTCACCGTCATCCAGGACCGGGGCCAGGCGTGTCTTGGCCGCGGCAAGGCCACGGTGCGGCACGATGATCCGGACGGTCACCCGCGGAGCATACCCTCGCCCAGCTCCAGCAGCGCCCGCGCCAGGCTGGCCCGATCGTCGTCGCTGCGCATGACCGTGGGCAGGACGCTGACCTCCATTCCGAGCGCCACGATCTGCGGCGCCAGCGCCTCGTCCTGCTCATCGATCACGAATCGGTCCAGCAGCCCCTCGTAAAGGCGGGCCACTCCCAGCGCGCTCGACTCGTGACCGAGCGAGGTGAGCATCCGGTCGGCCGGTCCGCGCAAGGCCTTGCCGCGCACGATCCCGCTGACGCCGACCCGCGGGGCGGGCGACGCGAGAAGCGCCTCACGCATGCCGGGGACCGCCAGGATCGGACCGATGCTGACGATCGGGTTGGACGGACCGATGACCACCAGCTCAGCGGTCGCCAGCGCCACCAGCGCGGCGGGGCTCGGTCGGGCGGCATCGGCACCCTCGAAGCGCACGGCGCGCACTTCGTCGCGCTGGCCGCGTTGCACGAAGTAGGCCTGGAATTCGAGCTCCCCCGCATCGGTTGTCAGGCGGGTTCGCAGCCGATCGTCGGTGGCGGGGACCAGGTGGCTCGGCACGCCCAGCGCAGTGGCCATGGTCGCGGTGGCATCGGTCAGGGAGGCTCCGCCCGCCATCAACTGCGCACGCTGCACGTGGGTCGCGAGGTCGGCGTCCCCGATCCGGAACCAGGTCTGGGCCCCGTACCGCTCCAGCTGCGCCATGGCGGTGGTCGTGTCCCCCGCCACGCCCCACCCCTGCTTGCGGTCGGCGATGCCGGCGAGGGTGTACATGATCGTGTCGAGGTCCGGGCAGACGAGGAGCCCCTGCGGCTCCGCATCGTCCGCCACGTTCCCGATCACCGTCAGGTCGCCGGGCGGGAGCACCAGCTGGAACCCATGCGCCAGCTTGGCGCCGCCGGTTCCGCCAGCCAGGAGCGTGACCTTCATGCGGGGAGGGTAGCCTGCCTGCTAGCCCCGGAAACCACGTATGGTGGTGCAACGGCGCTCGAGACTGCCTTTTGGTGCTCCGTACCACTCAGCGTGGTGG
>DATCQR010000202.1:0-1892 GCA_036569405.1 Candidatus Limnocylindria bacterium | reverse complement strand
ATCCACGGCGCGGTCGTCAAGCCCGACGCCTACCTGGAGAACGTCTCCCAGAAGGAGCCCGATGGACCGGTCGACTTCTTCGACACCTCGTACACCAAGAACGGGCGAGCGACCTTCCCCATGGCGTCGCTGGGGATCTGGCGTGATCCGCGCGAGATCGGCCCGGTCAACCACCTCCTGATCCTGAACCGCAACGACAACGTCATCCCGGCTGTGGCGCGCCTGTCGCGAGTGCAGGCGGCGGCCTACTTCATGCTCGGCGAGACGCAGGGCACGTCGGCCGGCGGAGCGGCCGAAGAGGGTCGCGCACTGCGCGTGCCGGGCACCAATCCTTTCTACCCCTACCGCGACGAGCAGCAGGCGAATCGGTTCCTGGAACTCATGGCGAGCAGCGACTTCGACGTCTTCCTGCTGAACACGGGCCGGGTGGGGGGCGTCGAGGACAATCCGTCGTCCAAGAAGGTGGCCATCGAGCACTCCGGCGCGATCGTCAAGGCGATCGCCGAGGGGACGATCGAGTGGGAGCGCGACCCCGACTTCGGCTACCTCGTCGCCTCGGTCCTTCCCGGCGTCGATGACCTGGAGCTGCTCCAGCCGCGCCTGCTGTACGAGCGCACCGGGCGGGCGGACGAGTACCGCAGGTGGGTCGAGCGGCTCAAGCGGGAGCGCATCGAATTCCTGGAGGGCTACTCCGGGCTGGCGCCGGAGATCGTCGCCGCGGTCCGCTAGGCAGCGGGTACGCGCATGCTCTCGACGGCGAATGCCTTCAGAGCGTGGCTGAAGCCCTTCAGCGTCAGGTCTTCGACCGGTTCCGCAACTACCGCTTCCTCGATCACGGCGAGGACCCGCTGGCTGATCAGGATCTGCCCGGCACTCGCCGCGTCTGACAGTCGCGAGGCGAGGATCACCGAGTTCCCTATCGCGGCGTAGTCGTATCTCCCCTCGAAGCCGATGCGCCCGAGGGTCGCGAATCCGGACGCGATCCCGATGCCAAGGCCGAGCTCGTAGCCGCGCTTGCGCCAGGCACTGGACAGGACGCCGAATCGCTCGCGCATGTCGCAGGCGGTGCGTACCGCCGCGAGCTGGTGATCGGCGACTGGCTGCGGGTCGTTGAAGAAGACCATCAGCCCATCGCCTGCAAAATGCTCCACCGTTCCGCCATTCGCGACCGCCAGTTCGCCGACGGCTTCGTGGTATTGGCGCAGAACGCCGAGCACCTCCTCGGGCTCTGCCTGCTCAGCGAAGGCCGTGAAGCCGCGCAGGTCGGCAAAGAGCGCGGTGATCTCGCGCCGGTGACCGGCCAGCAGCTGCTCGCCCTCGACGCTCGACAACAGCTCAGCGGCTTGCGGGGCATATCGGGCCAGCTCCGTGCGCTGGCGGTCAATGGTCTCGAACAGGGTGACGCTGGCGATGGCCAGCGCCGCCTGGTCGGCAAAGGTCGTCAGGAGCGCAATCTCCGGATCCGTGAATGGCTGGACCTGGAGCCGCCAGACGACGAGTACGCCAATCGGGGCGCCGTCACGCACGAGTGGAACACCCAGCACTGTGCGGAACCCGGATGCCTCCTGCGCCTCCTTGAGGCGGTACTCGGCATCGGCCACGATGTCCACGATATGCACCGGACCACGTTCCATCAGAACGCGTCCGACGATGGTGCCCCGATCCGGCTGAAAGACCAGCCGGTTTAGGATGCGGCGGAAGTCCTCGGGGACGCCGGCGGTGTATGCGGCGAGCCGAAACCGGCCGCTTTCCTCGCGGAGGATATTGCCTTCGTCCGCGTGCGACAGGCGCGTGGCGCTGTCGATGACGGTCTGAAGGACCTCGTCGAGACGGAAGGTCGAGCGGCTGATCGACTGCAGGACACTGCCAACCGCCGTCTCCCGTTCGAGCGC
>DATCQR010000201.1:0-9109 GCA_036569405.1 Candidatus Limnocylindria bacterium | reverse complement strand
GAGGCCGAGCTGCGACTGAAGCGGGACCTGGTCGACGCGCTTCTCGACGGCACCGATGACGAGACGTTGCAGAGCCGGGCCCAGGGCCTCGGCTATGACCTCGGACGTCCGCACCGCGTGGTCGTCGCGGAGAGCCGTGGCACGACGCGGGCGGATGACACCTTCTTCCAGGCGGTGCGCCGCGCCGCCCGAGACTTGTCGATCGGCACCCTGATCGTCGCTCGCCGGGGCGCCGTGGTCGTGCTCGCCAGTCGCGACGTGCCCTGGGAGGACTTCCGCCAAGCCATCCTCCGCGGGCTCGAAGATGGCCGCTGTCGGCTGGGCATCGGCGGGCGGTGCAGCACGCCGTCCGAGTTCGCGCGATCGCATCACGAGGCCCAGCTCGCGCTCCGAATGGAGCGCTCCTCGGGCCTCGACCAGGTGTCGACGTTCGACGATCTCGGTGTGTATCGACTGCTCTCCGGTATCGAGGATCCCGCGGACGTGGAGCGCTTCGTCCGCGAGCGGATCGGCAAGCTGCTCGACCACGACGCCCAGAGAAACAGCGAATTGGTCCGTACCCTCACGCACTACCTGGAATGTGGTGGAAGCTACGAGCGCACCAGCGCGGCCATCTTCGTGCACCGCAGCACGCTGAAGTACCGCCTGCAGCAGATCCGCGACATCACCGGCTACGATCTCAACGACCCCGACACGCGCTTCAACCTGCAGCTGAGCACCAGGGCCTGGGGCACGTTGCGTGCGCTTCGAGAGGGCAGCCCGAGCCCCTGACGAGACGGCTGGTCGCGGTCAGCCCTCGCCCGCCTTCTCGTTCGACCCATCGAGGCGAGATGGGCATCAGCGGTGTAGTCACGCCGTGACGACAGCGGCCCATCACTTCGTCCTGGCGGGACATGACGGTTTCGAACCGCCGGTGCCACGATCCGGCCACCATGCGCCAGCCTCCCCGAATCCGGCGCGACCGCCCGCTCGAAGTGCATCCGTCAAACGGCGATCGACCGCCGTCGTCGGGGCACTAGGCGATTGGCCGTGGCGCACATGCCGTCGCGCGATCACCTGGCCGGCAGTCACGCGGACGCACTCGCGGCCATCGAAACCAATGGCTTCCTGGCGCGCCTGTCACCTGAGCTCGCCGGCAACCTCATCCGCTCGGCCAATCTCGTCTATTACCCCGGAGGCAGTATCAGTGACCCTGCACGCGATGCTGCCTGGGCAGCGGTCGTGGTCTCCGGGGTGGTCCGCCAGTACCTTCCGATGCAGGACGGCCGTCAGGTCACCGTTGGCTATGCGGAAGCCGGCGACCTGGTGGGGGCCCGTACAGAGGTAGTCGTCGGCTGAGGCCCGAGATCGAGGCGATTGAGCCCGCCTACCTCCTCCACCTCGACGCGGCTCTCCTGGAGCGAACTGCCCAGCGTGAGCCGGACCTGTCGATGGCCCTGGCCGAGGAGGTGACCAACCGCCTTGTCGACGCCTACCGGACGTTGGTCAGCACGGCCTTCGCCACGGTCCGGTCACGCGTGGCCCGCGACCTCCTCGAGCGAGCGGGAAGGACGGGGAGAACACGGAAGAGCGACCACCTGCGGGTCACTCAGCAGGCCCTGGCTGACGCCACCGGTTCGGTCCGCGAGGTGGTGGCGCGCGCCCTCCGCGAGCTCCGGCAGCAGGGTGCCATCGAGACCGACCAGGCAGGCGTCACCATACTCAACGTCGACGCACTGATCGCTGAGGCCGGCCACAGTCTCTGAGGTCCCGTCGCGGACCATCGCTTCGCCGGCGCAAGCCACTACCCTCCAGGGAGTGAGTTCGACGGCGGCGGGCGAGGCAACCGTCCTGCGGACGGTGGCCACGCGAACGGCGAGGTGGCTGCCGAGGAGCGTCCGGCTTTTTCTCCTGAGCTTCCTGATGCTCTTCCTCGAGCTTGCGCTCATCCGCTGGACGGGTTCCAAGGTCCTCTATCTCTCCTACTTCTCGAACTTCGTGCTGCTCGCGAGCTTCCTCGGCATCGGCGCCGGCTTCCTGCGCGCCCATTCCTCGCGCGACCTCTTTCAGTTCGGGCCGCTGCTGCTGGCCGTTCTGGTCGGATTCGTCCTCGTCTTTCCAGTCCAGATCGAGCGGTCGGGCACCGAGATCATCTTCTTCGGTGCGCTGCAGCAGAGCCGCAGCGGACTCCCGATCTGGGTCACCCTGCCGGCGATCTTCGTTGTCGTCGCTGCGGTGATGATGACGGTCGCCGAGGGAGTCGGCCGAACCTTTGTCGAGTTCGAGCCACTCCAGGCATACCGGCTCGACATCATGGGCAGCATCGCGGGCATCGCCGCGTTCTCCCTGCTCTCCTTTGCCGACGTGCCGCCCATCGGATGGGCGCTGGTCGTGGGAAGCTTGATGCTGCTCCTGCTCGCGCCGGTGATCAGGCGCTTCCAGGTCATCTCGGTGGCCGTGCTGTTGCTGACGCTTGGGATCGAGTCGGTGTTGCCCCTCGAGTCGTGGTCGCCCTACTACCGGATCACCCTCGGTCCTCAGCTCAGCGGCGCCATCTCGATCTCCGTAAACGGCATCCCCCACCAGACGATCGAATCGGTCGAGCAGCGGCGGCAGTCGGTTCCTCTCTACTTCCTGCCTTACTCCCGCCTGGGAGCCCGACCAAGCAACGTGCTGATCGTCGGTGCCGGCACCGGCAACGACGTCGCGATCGCGCTCGCCCAGGGCGTTCAGCACGTCGACGCGGTCGAAATCGATCCCTCACTCCACGACCTCGGCGTCAGACTGCATCCCGACCACCCCTACCAGGACCCTCGCGTCACTTCCTATATCGACGACGGGCGCGCGTTTCTGCAGCAGACCGACCACCGCTACGACCTGATCCTCTTCGCCCTGCCCGACTCCTTGACCCTGGTGGCGGGGCAGTCCTCCCTCCGGCTCGAGAGCTACCTGTTCACGGTCGAGGCGATGAAGCAGGCACGTGCGCATCTGAAGCCGGGCGGAATGTTCGGCGAATACAACTACTACCGCGAGCAGTGGCTCATCGACCGGCTGGCCGGCACCCTCCAGTCGGTTTACGGCCATCCGCCCTGCCTGGATTCAACCGGCGTTACCGGCAAGCTGGCGCTCCTCAGCGCAAGCGTCGATCCGTCTTCCATCGACTGCCCCGCGGCCTGGAATCCCGCCTCCCGCGTCGTGCCGGCGCCGGCGACGGACGACTACCCCTTCCTCTACCTGCAACAGCGCGGAGTCCCCAGCTTCTACCTGCTGATGCTGGGCCTGATCGTGCTCGCGGCCTTCGCGCTGGTGCGCATGGCGGGCGGCCCACTCCAGGGCATGGCCGGGTATGGCGACCTATTCTTCATGGGCGTCGCCTTCCTGCTGCTGGAGACGAAGAGCGTCGTGCAGTTCGCGCTCCTCTTCGGCACCACCTGGTTCGTGAACGCCCTCGTCTTCACCGGCATCCTGCTTGCCGTTCTGGCCGCGGTGACGTTGGCGCAGCGCGTTCGTCGCCAGAGCATGTGGCTGCTCTACGGCGCGCTGCTCGCGGCCCTCGTCGTCGCCTGGCTGGTACCGCCGGAGTCGCTGCTGCGGCTTTCGCTGCTGCCGCGATTCCTCGCCGCCAGCGGGTTGGCCTTCGTTCCCATCTTCGTCGCCAACCTGGTCTTCGCGCAGCGGTTCAGCGCCGTCGCCTCCTCGAACGTCGCGTTCGCCGCCAACCTGCTTGGGGCGATGATCGGCGGCGTCCTCGAATACAGCTCCCTCGCGCTCGGCTACCGGGCGCTGTTGCCGGTCATCGCCGGGCTCTACATCGTGGCGCTGGTGCTGTGGCTACGAGGCCGGCCGCAGGCTGGACTGCAAACATGAAGAGACAGCAGAAGGGCTTCGGTTGGGGGCTGGCCTCTGTCGCACGTATGCAGGGTCAGATCCCGAGGCCGCGCACCGCCTCCTGCAGGCGCGGCGACGGCTCCAGGCCGAGCTCGCGTCTGAGCAGGTCCCGGCAGGCGCGGAATTGGCGTAGGGCTTCGCCCCGGTTCCCCTCGGCGAGGTGGGCTGCGATCAGCGCCATGTGGGCGCTTTCGCGGAGGGGCTCCGCCATTACCGCGCCGAGGGCCGCCTCGACCGCCTCCGCGAAGCGGCCCATCGCGGTGAGGCGGACGGCGAGCGCCTCGAGGGCGTGGAGCCGCAGCTGGCGCAACCTCTCGCGCTCGATGACGAGCCAGTCGTCGTACCAGTCGGGCAGAAGGTCGCCGACCATCAGCATCCGCTGGACCTCCGAGGGCCGGTAATCGTCGGTTCCCTGGATCACCTGGCGAGCTTGGGTCGCCGCCTCTCGACTGTCCACCCGCACCTGGTCGGCGAGGCAGACGTGGTCGCCAGTCGCCTCCACCAGCGGGTATCCCCGGTTGCGGAGCCGCCAGAGGGTCGAACGCAGACAGGCGTTGGAGCGATCCTCGGTCGCGTCCTGCCAGAGGGTGCCGGCCACGTAGGAGCGGACGAGCGGGCGCTCGTGCAGGGCAAGGAATGCGAGCAGCCTCTGGCTGCCCAGCGGCAGGGAGATGGGGCGGCCCCCACACCCGAGCTCGAAACCCTTCATTAGCCTGAGCTCTGGACGCGGCTCCGCCGACCACGGTCTCCCCGTCGTCGGTGAGCTACCGACCATACCCATGTCCCCCCGGCCTATGGCGACTGGCTTTGAGAAGCCGATTATGGTCGTTCTTCCAGCGGTGTCAAGTCGTTGAGTTGACAGCGTCCGGAAATGGTGATGCGGTGGTGACGGGCGCCACTCTAACGTGCGCCGAATGGACGTCAGCGCAGCCTCATCGGCACTTTGCGCCTGAGTCGTGGAGCAGCCTGAGGAGGACTTCGTCGTCATCGTCATCCGGGCCTGGCTGCAGGAAGGCCACAGCGATGCACTGCGAGCTCGGATCACGGCCTGGCGCGCCGACGGCCACCAGCGAGTGCGCGTCGCCTCGACGCCCGAGGCGGTGTGCGAGGCGGTGACCACCACGCTGGACGAGTTGCTCCCCGCCTAGGCTGAGGGGACCAGGGCAGCTCCCGGAACCGCGCGGTCGCCGCCGGTAGCCACGGTTGAGGAAGGTGACAGGGGCCGCCACCGCCGCGTCTCCGCGTCGAGGCGGCTGTGACGCGGGCGTGATGTGGGCGTGATGTGGGCGTGACGGCCTAGTGATGGTCGGTGTTCACCCTGTCGGCCATGGTCCGACGAGCCGGCTTCGGGGCGACCTGTTTCCGCAAGCCCGCAGCCGCCGCACGGATATAGGAGGAGCGTCCATGCCAGTCACGCCGACCTTCCCCGGCGTCTATATCGAGGAGATACCGAGCGGCGTCCGGACCATAGTCGGCGTCGCCACCTCGATCGGACTCTTCGTGGGCCGTGCCCGCCAGGGCCCACTCAACCAGCCCGTGCTATGCCTCAACTTCAGCGACTTCGAACGCGCCTTCTCCTCCGATTACGCACGCAGCGACCTCGCTCGCTCGGTGCGCCTCTTCTTCCAGAACGGCGGCTCCCAGTGCTACGTCGTCCGCATCGCGAGCGGCGCGACCCAGTCGACGGTCACGCTCGAGAACACCGCGGGCAACCCGGTCCTGGTCGCCACTTCCAAGTCGGCGGGCGCCGTCGGCGACACCATGCGGCTGGCCGTCACCTACTCCGGTCCCCGGCCGGAGGCAACCTTCAACCTCGAGGTCTTCCGGTGGACGCAGACTCCCCAGGGCGTGCAGGTCAAGGCCGACCGCGAGCTTTATCAGAACCTCGACATGGACCCCCTCAGCCCCCGCTACGCGCCGGACTACGTGACGCAGAACTCGGCGCTGATAACGCTCGCCGCCCAAGGCGGGCTGACACCGGCCGCGAACGGCTTCTCGCAATCCGGCCGTGCGGTTCCAGCCCGCACCAACGCCATCTTCCAGACCCAGTGGAAGGCGCTGATCGGCACGACCAGCACCCCCAACCGCTTCCGCATCAGCGTCGACGGCGGCGCCTTCACCGAGGTCGACCTCTCGACCCTCGACTTCACCCAGGCCCCGCTCAGCACCGTGGCGAACATAGCCACCAGCCTCGGCACCGCGATCAAGCAGCTTATCGAGGCGAAGATCCAGAGCGGCGCCCAGGTCACCGTGAGCTTCCCCAACGGACCCGCCGGAACAGCCGGCCAGGACAACGAGCAGACGGTGACGATGCGTATCGCTTCGGCGAACGGGGACGTGCTCATCCAGCCCGCATCCGTCAACGACACAGCGATCGCCCTGCTCTTGGGGACTGACCAGGGTGGCATCGAGGTCGGCCGCTTCGCCCAGAACCGACCCGCTCCGACCGGGACCGTCTTCAACCCCGGCAACAACCTGGTCAACCTCGTCAACTTCATGGCTCAGAAGCAGACCGCCTTCAACACCATCAACGTCGCGGGCACGGCGATAGCGCTGGCCGGGTTCCAGACGGTGGTGGGGCCGGAGGCCCGCATGTACCAGGACGGTTTCACGACCGCGGTGACCGGCAACAGCGATGGCGTTCGCGAGAAGCTGAGCATGATCGTTGCAGCGGTCAATGCCCAGCAGGCGGCGGACCCGACCTTCAAGTGGTCGGCTGAGGCCTGGGGCGACCGCCTCGCCCTTCTCCCCGGCGCCGGCGGCGACAACAGCCAGGGCGCCGTCACGACCAGTGGCGGCGACGGCGTCAACATCGCCACCTCCTTCACGCCCAACGTCCGCTACTACAGCCTGGGGCCGTCCGGAACGGGCACCTGGCAGGTGCCCGCCGGCGCACCGGCCAGCGACGGTTCGGCGCCCGCCATGAGCGACTACCGCGCCGCGTACGGTGTCGTCGACAGCCAGGTCGACCTCTTCAACCTCCTCGTGCTTCCGTCCGACGAGGACCATCTGCCCGCCACCCGCGCCTCGCTCTGGGGCCCGGCAAGCGACTTCTGCGTCAAGCGTCGGGCCTTCCTGATGATGGACGCGCCGGCCGAGTGGAAGACCGTGACGCAGGCCACCGCCGGCATAACGGCGCTCCGCGTCGGCCTCGCCAAGGACCATGCGGCCATCTACCACCCACGCATCGTGATCAACGAGAACGGCCGCATCACCAGTGTCGGCGCCGGCGGTGCGATCGCCGGCCTGATGTCACGGATCGACGGCAGCCGCGGCGTCTGGAAGGCGCCGGCGGGGATGGAGGCCGACCTGCGCGGGATCGTCGACGTCGACATCAAGTACTCGAACGACGAGAACGGCATCCTCAACCCACGGGCCATAAACACCATCCGCAGCTTCCCGGCCGGCGTCGTCAGCTGGGGTGCCCGCACGATGGACGGCGACGACGGCTTCGGCAGCGAGTACAGGTACGTCCCCATCCGCCGGCTGGCGCTCTTCATCGAGGAGAGCCTCTACCGCGGCACGCAGTGGGTCGTGTTCGAGCCCAACGACGAACCGCTCTGGTCGCAGATCCGGCTCAACGTCGGCGCTTTCATGCACAACCTGTTCCGGCAGGGCGCATTCGAAGGCAAGACCCCGCTCCAGGCCTATTTCGTGAAGTGCGACGGCGAGACGACCACCGCCAACGACAGGAACCTGGGCATCGTCAACATCCTGGTCGGCTTCGCGCCGTTGAAGCCGGCGGAGTTCGTGATCATCCAGATCCAGCAGATCGCCGGCCAGATCCAGACGTAGGTCGGGGAGGAAAGGAAGAGAGCCGTGGCCGAATTCACCGTCAACAGCCAGCGCTTCGATCCCTACAAGAACTTCAAGTTCCGAGTCAAGTGGGACGGCCGTTACGTCGCCGGGATCAGCAAGGTCGGCGGCCTCAAGCGCAGCACTGAGGTCGTCAAGCACCGCACCGGCGGCGATCCGAGCACGACCCGCAAGTCGCCGGGCCGGACCGAGTACGACCCCATCACCCTCGAGCGCGGCGTGACCCACGACACCGAGTTCGAGAAGTGGGCCAACAAGGTCTGGAACTTCGGTTCCGGGCTGGGCGCCGAGGTATCTCTGAAGGACTTCCGCAAGGACGTCATCCTGGAGCTCTACAACGAGGCCGGGCAGGTGGCGATCGCCTACCAGATCTACCGCTGCTGGGTCTCCGAGTGGCAGTCGCTGCCCGACCTCGACGCCAACGCGAACGCCGTCGCGATCCAGCACATCAGGCTCGAGAACGAGGGCTGGGAGCGCGACTACGCGGTGACCGAGCCGCAGGAGCCGACCTTCACCGAACCGGCATGAGCAGTGCCATCGGTTTCGACCCGACGCGGCTGCTGGCCGCCTGGGAGGATGCCGGGCGCCGGCGTCCCCCGTGGCGCCAGCTGGCCATGGCTGCGGCCTTCCTGGGTGAACCGGTGGAGACGCTGCGCGAGATCACGCCCGGCCGCCTCGAGGCCGCCCTGCTCGATTTCTACGAGGCCGCCTTCGGGCCCACCCTCGACGGCACGGTCCGCTGCGAGGCCTGCGGCGAGTGGCTGGAGGTCAGCGTCGAGATCCCCGCCATCCGGATCGGATCGGCTGCCGGTCCGCCTGAGCTGCTGGCCAAACTGGGCCGCTATGAAGTCTGTTGCCGGCTGCCGCAGGTGGCCGACCTGGCGCAGCTGGCAGCCGCAACCGACGTGGCCGAAGGCCGCCGCCTCCTCCTCCAGCGGTGCCTGCGTTGGGCGCGGCGGGACGGTCGGGCCGTTCCGGAGGGCGCGCTCCCCGAACGGGTTGTGAGGCTGGTCTCGGCCCGCATGGCGGAGGCTGACCCCCAGGCGGACCTCGCCCTTGAGGTGCTCTGCGCCGCTTGCGGCAGCCGCGGGCAGGCGCTCCTCGACGTGGGGCTGCTGGCGTGGCACAAGCTCAACGCCTGGGCGCAGCGGCTCCTTCTCCAGGTCCACATCCTGGCCGCCGCCTATGGCTGGCGAGAAGCGGACATTCTCGAGTTGAGCCCTGCCCGCCGCCGGACTTACCTGGAGCTGGCCCAGGCATGAGCGACTACCTGGCCAACCTGGCCGCCCGCGCGCTCGGCCGCGGCCGGGTGCTGCCTCGCGCCGGTTCCATCTACGAACCGCCGCCGGGGCCCGCCCTTGCCGTCAGCATCGGACGAGATGCGGCGGAGTGGCGGCATGTCCGCGAGGCTGCGCCTGCCGGCCGG
>DATCQR010000200.1:0-7319 GCA_036569405.1 Candidatus Limnocylindria bacterium | reverse complement strand
TGTCACGGTAGCGGCCGGCACGACCGTCACGTGGAAGAATGGCGACACCGTCCCGCACACCGCCACCGAGGGGTCGAACGGGGTCAAGGCGCCCAATGCGCGCTTCGACGTCCAGCTGCCGGTCGGGGCGTCGGGAAGCTTCACGTTCACGGCCCCGGGCTCATACCAGGTGACCTGCACGTTGCACCCCACCATGAACATGACCGTCACGGTGCAATAGATGCAGCTGAAGAACCTCGATCGGTACGGATCCGACTCGATTCCGTGGTCGCGCGCACTTGACCAGCTCCCCGCGAAGGATGCGCCGGGGGAGGATGCACGCCCGAGGACGACCTGGCTGAGCACCGTGGGGCCCGACGGGCGGCCGCACACGACCGGTGTCGGCGCCCTGTGGGTTGACGACTGCATCTACTTCACGATCGGCGCGAAGACGCAAAAGAGTCGGAACCTGGCGCGCGACCCGAATTGCGTGATCTCGCTCGCTCTGCCTGATCTGGACCTGGTGGTGGAAGGGATCAGCGCCACGCGCTGGAGCTTCTGAGCCCCCGGCGAAGGATCGAGGTGCAGGGACCGGACCGCTACTTCGACAACTCTGGCCGGGACGACGTCCTCTCGGGCGGTGTGAAGCTGGTCCCGATCCACACGCCGAAGGGCGATTTCCGGGTGTGGACCAAGCGGACCGGCAACAACCCGCGAGTGAAGGTCCTCCTGCTTCACGGAGGCCCCGGTGCCACGCACGGGTACTTCGAGGCGTGCGACTCGTACTTTCCTGCCGCCGGGGTCGAGTACTACTACTACGACCAGCTCGGCTCGGCATGGAGTGACCAGCCCGACGACCCGGATCTGTGGGAGATCCCCCGGTTCGTCGACGAGGTGGAGCAGGTCCGCCAGGCGCTCGGCCTCGACCGCGACAACTTCTACCTGCTCGGGCACTCGTGGGGCGGCATGCTGGCGATCGAGTACGCGCTCGAGCACCAGCGCCATCTCAAGGCGCTCGTGATCTCCAACATGATGAGCAGCGGCCCGGCGTACAACGCCTATGCCGAGCGCGAGCTGATGCCGGCGATGGACCAGGACGCGCTGGCGGAGATCAAGCGCCTCGAGGCGGCGAATGCGACCGATGACCCGCGCTACATGGAGCTGCTCATGCAGCACCACTACGTGCACCACATCCTGCGCATGCCGGCCGAGGCATGGCCGGACCCGGTGAACCGCAGCTTCGCCGCCATCAACCAGGCCATCTACGTGCCGATGCAGGGCCCGAGCGAGCTCGGTGCTGGCGGCGTCCTGCGCACCTGGGATCGGACCGACGACCTCGCCCGCATCTCGGTCCCGACGCTGGTGATCGGCGCTCGCCACGACACGATGGATCCCGAATTCATGGAAATGATGGCGGGCAAGTTGCAGCGTGGCACGTACCTGTTCTGCCCCAACGGCAGCCACATGGCGATGTACGACGACCAGCTCACCTACTTCAACGGCATCCTCGACTTCATTCGCAGCGTCGAGGACCCCCGTCGTTGATTGACGGGGTAGTAGATAGAGCCCGCTGAAGTTGCCGGTCTGGGGGGAGGGCAATCCCAGGGATCAGCAATGACCTTGTAAGTGCTCATCCATGAGGCCCGTCTGCGGCAGATCCCGTCGCGTCAGCACCGTCCTTCGCCCGCAGGCGGTGCCTGTTGATGTCGCGAACCAAAGCATCGATCACGCCTTGCGCGCCGAGCTGCTCGACGCTCCGGTAGACCTTGTGCCGCACCGTTGGCGGCATTTCCACAGTCCCGACCTTGACGCGGAGCAGCTTTACACGTGGCATGAGCGTCTCATCGGTCATTGCAAGCGCCAGCTCGTACTTACACCAATTCGACCGAATGGAGTGTGTGGAAACGACGGCCACCACGAATTCGACGAAAGCAGTGGCTTCGGCTACGCGGTCGATGAGCGAGTCGCCGGCCGCCAACAACTCCTCATCGATTTCGACGCCTAGGTCGGCCGCTTGCAGGCCGTAGGCAATGTCGCGGGCGAGTTTGGCGTCCTCGGAGCTGATCGGCTCAGGTCAGGTGCCGGCCGATCAGTACGGTCCGCCGACCGGCGTAACGGACTCCGCGACGAGCTCACTGCGGCAGGTCAGCACCACCTTGACCGGATCTTGCTCTCCGACTGCGAGCGGGGCGCAGTCGCGAGCGGCCGGATCGTCCAGGTGGCCAACCACCTCGACCCATTGTCCGCGAGGCGGCATCGTCACACCGGTGGCGGGATCGATGCTGATCTTCATTCCGACACCCTCGAACCCAGCGCTCTCCGAGATGACCAGTCCGTTGTAGTTGATGTTCTGGCAGACAAGCCAATCGGGGTTGGGTTTCACCACGGGCCCACACAACCCGCCAAGCCCCCCAGGGTTCTGGGGCCACCACCCGCGGAAGCGGATCGAGGTGGACCCAGAGCATGCCAGCCGTTCGAGCGCGGTGCGGGGTCCCAGCGGCGCGGGCTCATTGATGAGGGCTTCGAGATTCATCGGCGATGCCGGACAGGGCAGCGTCGTTGCCGCGAGCCAGGGCTGACTGCCGGGCTGGCCGGCAGCCACCCAGCCCAACCAGTCAGGGCAGTTGAACGGGGTGGTCAGGAAGGGTGGCTCACAACCCGCGTTCGGCGGCAGCCCAAGAGCCGCCAGCTGGTACCACGCGTACCCATCGGCGCTGACCGGTCCAGCCACTACGAACCCCAGCTGACCCGTGTCGATCGTCCCGAGGAGGGCACCCGCGGTACCCGGCGTGGCGCGGACCCTCAGACCGTCGACGGTCGACTTGGCGAGGCCGTCGATCACAATCGCGCTGGCGGCGGGTGACGGGCTGGGGGTCGGCGTTGTCGATGCGCTTTGGCTGGGGGCGGGAGTGCCGCTGCCCAGTGTGGTGGCGCTTGCCGACGGGGTCGGCGAGACGACGTCCACGACGAACGGCAGCTTGATCAGGCCGCTGCCCACCGCCAATGCCGCGCCCAAGCTGACGACAAGCAGCAGGGTGGCGGCGACAAGCAGCCATCGCACCGATGTCTGCCGGCGAGCCATGGCCCCCGAGGTCATGCGCTCGAGGTCGGCGAAGAGGGTATCGGCGAAGGCCGCGTCGGGCTCCGCCTGCTCGTCGAGCGAACGGAAGAGACGGGTCAGCTGCTCATCATTCATCGGTCTGGACTCCATAGGCGCGACGGAACGCGTCACGCGCTCGCGAGAGGAGGGATTCGGTGGCCTTTTCAGATCGGCCGATGGTGGAGGCGATCTCGCGCACCGGCATCTGGTCCAGGTAGCGCAGGATCATGACGATCCGTTGCTCGCCCGGGAGCTTCACGAGTGCCGTCTCAATGCCGGAGCGCAGCTCGTGCTGCGACCACGCCTGAGACTGCCCGGCCGACCATTCGGAAACGATGCGCAGCTGGCGGTCGGTATCGCGACGGGATTTGCGGTAGTGGTCGACCAGCTTGTGGCGCCCGATTCCGCACAGCCAGGTCACGGCGTCGGATCGGCCGTCGAAGCTCGCCCGTTGCCGGACCCCTTCGACGAAGGTCTGCTGCGTCAGCTCCTCGGCGAGATCCGCGTCACCGCCGCAGCGTGCCAGCAGATATCGGTAGACGCGCGGAAGAGCCAGCTCATACCAGTCCTGGAACGCGGCCTGGTCCGCAATGATGGTGTTGAGGCTCACCGGCTCCACGCCCAGACCCGCTTGCATGGTCATTGGCAATTAGTCGCTCGGCGAGCGGCAAATCCTTCGGTCGCCTGCCCATGATAGGCGCGGGCCATGTGACCGCGGACGGGCTGCATGCCCATTTCGCAGACGCACGACCGAACGGCAACTTCGTACGACTCTATCTACTACCTCCGTCGTTGATTGACCCTCTACAAGCTCGCTGATAGACTCCGCAGGCTTTCGCGCAGGTTCGCGCGAGTTCATGAGCGGAGAGGAGGCGAGACGTTTGGCAGAGGTCCGCGTGGGCGAGAACGAGTCGTTCGAGAGCGCATTGCGCCGCTTCAACAAGAAGATCCAGCAATCGGGGATCCTGGCCGAGGCGCGACGCCGCGAGCACTATGAGAAGCCCAGCGTGAAGCGGAAGCGCAAGGAAGCCAAGAAGCGCAAGGTAACGCGCGAATAACCGCCAGACGCTCCCTCAATTTGCGGGCGCCGGTCAACGAGTCGACCAGACCGATGACGCCCGCAGCCATCCGCCGATGACCCTCCAGGACCGGATCGAGACCGCCATGCGCGACTCGATGCGCGCCCGCGACAAGCGCCGCACCCAGACGCTGCGCATGGCGATGTCCGCTGCCCACAACCGTGAGATCGAGCTCGGCAAATCGCTTTCCGACGAGGACTACGTCGAGATCCTTGGCAGGCAGGTCAAGCAGCGGCGCGAGAGCATCGAGGCGTTCCGGGCCGGTGGTCGCGACGCGATGGCCGCCAACGAGGAGGCCGAGGCCGCGATCCTGGCCGAGTTCCTGCCCGAGCCCCTCTCCACCGAAGAAGTGGAAGCGCTCGTGCGCGCCGCCATCGCCGAGACGGGCGCCTCCTCGCCTGCCGACCTCGGCAAGGTGATGGGCAAGGTCGTCCCGCAGACCAGGGGGCGCGCCGACGGGAAGGCAGTCTCTGACCTCGTGCGGCGCCTCCTGAGCGCCTGACCGATGTTCATTCCCAGGACGCTGTCGCAGACGGAATCCACGGGGCGAGGCGCCTGGGCCCGCGCCGCGATCGTCGGAGGGTTCCTGGCCGTTGCCCTCTTTGGCGTCCTCAGCATCAACGTCGGCACCGGCCGGGTGAACCTGTCGGCTGGTGACGTCGCACAGGCCGATATCACCGCCCCAAGCACGGTCAGTTTCGTCAGCGACTCGCAGACCGAGGCGGCCCGTGCAGCGGCGGCCAGCGCCGTCGCACCCGTCTACGAGCAGATTGCCCCGCCTGCCGACATCCGCGACCGCCAGCTCGTGGCGTACGACAAGATCACGCGAGCGGTCCGCAACATCCTGCTCCAGCGCGACGCTGGCACGATCACCGCGGACGAGGTTCGCCAGCAGATCTCATCGGCAGTTCCCTCCCTTGCCGACGACCAGGTGGCGCTCTTGGGATCGCTGCCGGTCGACAACTGGACGCTCATCTCGGGTGCAGGGCGCGAGGTGCTGGAGACGACGCTCTCGGGCGCGGTGCGCGACGACCAGCTGGCCGATGCCAGGCAGCAGGTGCGCACCAACATCACCAACGACCTTCCCCAGCCGCAGCGCGAGCTGGCCGGTGACCTGGCTGCCGCCCAGGTGGTGCCCAACTCGCAGCTGTCCGCGTCGAAGACGGCGGCCGCTCGCGAAGAGGCACGCAACGCGGTCGTCAACGTCATCGTCAAGGTGCGCGAGGGCGAGATCGTGGTGCGAACGGGCGACCCGATCACTGCGCTCGACGTCGAGAAGCTCGAGCAGCTCGGCCTGACCCGGCCGCGCCTGGAGGCCGCCACCCTCGCCGGCCACGCGCTGGTGGCGATCCTGCTCGCCTTGCTGCTGGTCGCCTTCCTGTGGCGCTTCGAGCCGACGATCTGGTTCCGCAACCGCTCCCTGCTGCTCTTCATGCTGGCGCTGCTGGGGACCGCGGTGGCGCTGCGCATCGCGGCGGACCGAACCCTGTGGGCCTACGTCGTCCCCACCGGGGCGACGGTCCTGCTGACCGCCATCCTGCTTGACGGCGCCGCCGGAGCGGCCATGGCGCTGGCCCTGGCGACGCTGGCCGGGGTCATGAACCAGGACGCATTTGGACCAGCCGCATATACGCTCGCCGGCGGCCTGGCTGCCGTGATCACGATCGTGCGGGCCGAGCGGCTGAACGTGTTCGTGCGGGCGGGGGTCGCCATCGGCCTCACCAACATCGTCGTGCTGACCGCCTTCAACCTGATGGAGCAGCGCGACGTGGCGGCCATCCTGCAGGGCCTGGCCGCCGGCACGGTGAATGCGGGGCTGGCCGTCTTCCTGGCGGTGGGCTCGTTCGCGGTGCTCGGCAACCTGTTCGGGATCATGACCGTCTTCCAGCTCCTCGAGCTGGCGAACCCCTCATCGCGGCTCCTCCGCAGGCTGCTGATGGAGACCCCGGGGACCTACCACCACAGCGTCATGGTCGGCAACCTGGCCGAGCGGGCGGCCGAGACGATCGGCGCGGACCCGCTCCTCGCGCGCGTGGCGGCCTACTACCACGACATCGGCAAGATGAAGAACCCGCTGGCCTTCATCGAGAACCAGGCGGGTGCGCACAACATCCACGACGACCTGACCCCCGAGTCGAGCGCCCGGATCATCGCCGGCCACGTGCGAGACGGGATCGATCTCGGTTACGAGTTCGGCCTCCCGGTGCAGATCATCGGCTTCATCCCGCAGCACCACGGCACGAGCGTGATGAGCTACTTCTACGGCAAGGCGCTGCGCGAGCTCGGCGGCGACGAGGAAGTCGCCGCGCGGGACCGGTATCGCTACCCGGGGCCGAAGCCGCAGAGCCGCGAGGCGGCAATCCTGATGCTGGCCGACGGCGTCGAGGCATCGGTCAGGTCGCTGGACGAGAAGGACGAGGTCTCGATCCGGGCCATGGTCAATCGCATCGTGGACGCGCGGGTCGAGGATGGGCAGCTCGACGAGGCCGAGCTGACGCTGCGCAACCTTTCGGAGATCAAGGAAGCCTTCGTCCAGCAGCTGCTGGGCATGTACCACACCCGCATCCAGTACCCCGATAACGTCGTGCCGCTGGAGCATGAACGAGAGGCTTGAGCCTCGCCCCGGCTGCGCCTAGGATGGCGCCATGGGCTGCGTCGTCACCTTCCATCACCGGATTAGCCAGGATCGCCTGACGGCTGCGATGGAGCCCCAGACCTCCGAGGCGTTTCACGCGCTCCTCGAATCGGCACTGGCCGAGACCGCCGAGGCGGCGATGGGCTCCCGGGAAGTCGAGATCGAGTTGACGCTGTGCGGCGACGAGGAAATGACCCACCTCAACTTCGACCGCATGGGCGAGCGCGGTCCTACCGACGTCCTGGCCTTTCCCCTCCATGAGTGGTCGGTCGACATGGGGCATTCGCACCTGGCCGATGACGACGCCGGCACTCCGCCCGGCGGCCTGTTGCTTGGCGACGTGGTGATCGACGTCGACCAGGCGGTTCGCCAGGCGGTCGATGGCGGGTGGAGCCCGGCGCAGGAGATCGCCCTGCTGGCGGTGCACGGCACGCTGCACCTGGTCGGCCACGACCACGTGGAGATCGAGGACGAGGATGCGATGCGGGCCATCGAGCGTCGGGTCCTGGCCCACCTCCATAAGCGC
>DATCQR010000199.1:0-1910 GCA_036569405.1 Candidatus Limnocylindria bacterium | reverse complement strand
TCGTCGAGCAGCGCCAGACCTTGCTGGACATCGCCGTCCAAAATGAGCAGCCGTGCCTCTGCCACCCGTCCGATGGCGCACGCCGCCGGGTCACACTTCGAACCCACCTCGATGGCACGCCTGGCCCACTGCCGAGCATCGGGCATGTCGCCAGTCAGCATCCGCTCGTAGGTGCGGACGACCGCAAACCACGCGTGCGCCGGCGTCTCACCCCGACCTTCGAGAAGCCGCTCCGCTCGAGCCAACCAGCCGCGCACCGGTGCCATGAGCGAAGTGTCGAAGAGCAGGTGCATCGCGACGCGAACGGCCGCACCTGCTGCCGCGACCTGGTCACCGGCCTGCATGCACGCCGCGTGGGCGCGCTCCCACGCCTCGATGGTCACATCGAGATGGCCGGCCGCGTAGGCGACTTGGCCAAGCACCGGTAGATCGTTGGGGGCCAGGAGGTCGTCCGCGTCTGCCTTCATGAGGAGGTCGAATGCCTGCTGCCAGTCTCCCCGGGTTGCCGCGTCACGTGCGCGCTCGACGAGGCCAAGACCATCGCCATCGCTCATCGCACACCTCCCGATCCGTGGCCGATCGTAGCCCGCGGTCCATTGGCGCCGAACGTAACCGTGAGGGTTACCGCCGTAACAGTATTGCTCACGCACTCTCGGTAGGGGACCACGAGTCCCAGAGCCAACGAGGCAATCCCGAAGGAGGACTCATGGAGAGCGCAAAGGTCAACGGCGTAGAGCTTGAATACGAGGTGGTCGGATCGGGCGAACCCGTGCTGCTGATCAGCCCGGTCCTCGCCGACGGGTTCCTGCCGCTCCTGTCAGAACCGACGCTGGCTGACCGCTACCAGCTGATCCGATACCACAAGCGGGGTTGGGTCGGCAGCACCCACACCCCGCCGCCGGTGAGCATCGCGGACCACGCCGCGGACGCCGCGGCGCTCCTTGACCATCTGGGAGTGCCGCGCGCCCACATCGCAGGCCACTCCACCGGCGCGGCGGTCGCTGCCCAGCTGGCTCTTCACCATCCCGAGGCCGTGCGCACGCTGATCCTGCTGGAGCTAGCGCTGCTCTCGGTGCCCAGCGGCGAGGCCTTCTTGCAGCAGGCCGGACCTGCGTTCGAGGCGTACGGAAGCGGCGACCACGAGGAAGCCTTGGCCATCTTCATGAGCGCCGCGAGCGGCCTCGACTGGGCAACGTGCCGAGCCGTGCTCGAAGAGCGTCTTCCGGGCGCGGTGGCGCAGGCGATCAAGGACGCCGACACGTTCTTCGGCATCGAGCTCCCCGCCCTCACCGAGTGGGCGTTCGGTCCCGAGCAGGCAGCCGCTATCCACCAGCCCGTCCTGTCCGTGCTCGGCACCCAGACCCAGCCCCTGTGGGTGGAGGTCGCCGACTTCCTGCGCTCTTCACTCCCGCACGTCGAGGACTGCACGATCGATGGCGTCGGCCATCTCCTGCACATCCAGCGTCCCGAGCCCGTCGCACGAGGGATGGCCAAGTTCCTGGGGAGCAACTCCATGGCCGGCGACTGACGCCGGGTCTGATCCACCCTCATCCGTGCGCGTTCGCAGATGTTTGCAGAGCCCCGTCGCGAGAAGGCATTCAAAGAAAGTCCATCAGGCCTGATGGAAAAGCGATGGAGCCGCTCAACCCGCTTAACCCTTAGGCGGAACGAGCACCTCTCAGGCCACTCGGCCCCAGGAAAGGCTGCTCACCCAGAGCGCTGGGCCAGGCTCACCCCGGTTCGTACGCTGTAACCTTCGCCTCCGCGAGGTTTGACGATGGTTGGGGAGAACGCAGCCGCGCCTACGACCAGAACTCGTCGGATGCGTAGGCATCCCCGGGATGCAACCACGATTCGGTCACCTTGCCGTCCTTGATATGCCAGACCTGGACGGTGTTGTCCTTCAGGGT
>DATCQR010000198.1:0-1542 GCA_036569405.1 Candidatus Limnocylindria bacterium | reverse complement strand
CTGCAGCACGCTGCAGATGGGCTCGACCCCGAGCCGACGACCCTCCACGACGTCGTCGCGGTTGGCGTCGATGAAGGCGACTACCTCTTGTGTTGGCGGTCGAGCTCCGCCCCGAAGAAAGACGCAGCCCGCTTGAGGATCGGCGGATTCAACCGGTGAGCGCACTGGTCCTGTGACACTTCGGAGTCGCCGATCACAGGAGCAGCGCCATGGCAGGGATCCTTACCCACGAGCAGAAGCAGTTGGCGTTCCGACTCCGGGCCCGGGGGTGGCGGCTGGTGGACATAGCTCGCGAGATTGGCTGCAGCGCGCCGATGGTGGGTTTGATGGTCCGTGCTGGCCGATTCACCACCGGCGTCGTGGATGACTGGCAGCCCCGACAGGGATGTCTGGGCATCACTGAGCGCGAGGACATCCTGGTTGGGCTTCGCAGCGGTGAGTCGCTGGCCGAGATCGCGCGGGGCCTGGGGAGGGCGACCTCGACGATCAGCCGAGAGGTGAGCGGCAACGGCGGCCGCGCGGACTACTCGGCCTGGGGTGCCCATCAGCGGGCGAGGCGCCGGGCACGCCGGCCCAAGACCTGCAAGCTCCAGCACGGGCGTCTGCATGACCTGGTGGCCCATGGCCTGCAGGAGCTCTGGTCGCCCGATGAGATCGCTCGCCGCCTACCGTTGGACTTCCCCGACGATCCGGAGATGCGGGTGAGCCACGAGACGATCTACCAGTCGCTCTACGTCCAGGGCCGGGGCGAGCTGCGCCGGGAACTGGCCCGCTGCCTGCGCTCAGGACGCACTACCCGCAAGAAGCGCGGCACCCCCGACGGGCGCGGTCGGATCCCCGGCATGGTGATGATCTCCGAACGTCCAGCCGAGGTTGCTGATCGTGCGGTAGCCGGCCACTGGGAAGGCGATCTCATCCTCGGTGAGAACGGCCGCAGCGCCGTCGGCACCCTGGTCGAGCGCACCACCCGGCTGGTGCTGCTCCTCCACCTGGAGGGCGGCCGCGCTGCGGTGAGCGTCGAGGCGGCTATGCGCAAGACGATCGCTACGTTGCCCGAGGAGCTCCGATGCTCGATCACCTGGGATCAAGGAGCCGAGATGGCAACACACGCCAACTTCACGACCGCCACCGGAATCCCCATCTACTTCTGCGACCCACACTCGCCGTGGCAACGGGGCTCGAACGAGAACACCAACGGACTGCTGCGCCAGTACCTCCCCAAGGGCACCGACCTGTCGGTCCACTCCGCCGCGGACCTGCAGCGAATCCAGCGCAGCCTCAACGACCGTCCCCGCAAGACCCTGGGATACCTGACACCATCAGAGGCCTACGCACAGGTCGTTGCGGCCACCGGTTGAATCCGCCATCTCGTTGGCCCGGCGCAGCTCACGATTCTCCTGCTCCAGCGCCTTCATCTTCGCCGCCTCGCTCGTGCTCACCCCCGAGACGTGGCCCTCGTCGATGTCGGCCTGACGCACCCACGCCCGGACCGACTCGACCCCGTACCCCAGCTGATGCGCGACCCGGTACACGGTCCCGTGA
>DATCQR010000197.1:0-7123 GCA_036569405.1 Candidatus Limnocylindria bacterium | reverse complement strand
CGAGACCCAGGGCTCCAACCGCAACGACGCCGCTCGTCTGGTAGGCGTACACCCACAGCGCCACCAGCCACGACCACTCCCCGGCGTAACCGAGCAACCACGCCAGCTGCGCACGCCGCATGTCAGGGTTGGCGAGGACGCGCCGAAGCGCGTCAGCGGCTGCGGTCAGGCGGCGAATCATCGACCCATGCGCCCTGGGGCAGCGCTCATCACCGCATGAGGGGAGCCAGGATCGCGGCCATCTGCTCCCGATGGGGCGAGCCGCGGTACTCGTTCATGGCATCGGGATCGAGCAGGTGCTCCTCGACGGCGCCCGAGATCCGCACGTAGGCGACGGGGTAGATGCTCGAATCAGGATTTGGCTCGAGGGTGACAGCGACGGCATCGGGGCCGGAGGCGTCGACAAAGTCGGCCAGGGGCCAGATCCCGTCGTCCCGCCAGCCATCGTCGGAGACCGATGCCACTTGCACCAGGTACGACCGCTGGTTCCACAACTCGGGGGCCAAGGTCAGCTGTTCCAGCAGGAAGGATGAGACCGCATCGGCCTCGATCGCAGGGCTGGGGGTCTCAATCCCGAAACGGGTCGCGGCCAGGTGCCGCACCAGGACGCGCGCGTTATAGCGGTAGCCATGCAGGGCCCCGGAGTTTGCCGGGATCCCGTGCTTCTTGAGCCCGGCTGCGGCCTGCGTGATCGTGCCGGCGAAGAAGATCCCCGGCACCGTGGCCGACTCCCACAGCGGCGTGAGGGCCGGCATCTTGCCCTGCGCGAAGGTGGCCACGCCAAGGGCCGGCAGGTCGCGCATCGGCACTGCGAAGCCCGTAGTGGCGATCGCGGCATCCGCCTCGCACACGAGCTCGCGGCCGCCATCGGTCCGGCTGAGGCGAACCCGGAACCCGTCGTCGGCTCGCTCGATCCGCTCGATCTTGACGTCCAGCAGGAAGACGCCGTTGTGCAGCATGGCGTCCTCGTAGGGCTGCACGTAGCGGGCGCGCACACCCGCCAGCGAGTGCTCCACCACTGACAGCGTGGCCGGACGCGGTGACGCCAGCACCAGCTGCCTGGCCCACGGCAGGAAGGCCGTGGCGATCTCGAAGGCGGAGTTCTGCTTGCCGGCGATGAAGACCCGCTTCCCCGCATAGGACTCGGCTGGCCCTGCCTCGACGTAGTGGGGCACCAGCTCGAGCCCCGGAGTCGGCGGCTTCCATGGCTCAGCCATGCCCACGGCGAAGATCGCGACCTCGCAGACATAGTCACCATCTGGCGTGGTGAGGACGAAGCGGCCGTCATCCGCTCGGCTGGTGGACTGCCAGGGGCATCCGTAGCGAATCTGCAGGTTGGCCCGCGTCACGAAGGTGGCGAGGTTCTCCTCCATCTTGGCGCGGCTCGGGAAGGAGGAGGTGCCATCCATCAGCCCGGGCATGATCGCGCGCAACGCCGGGTCGTCGGAGACGATGCTGTTCCAGTCGTACCACTCGCCGGCCCGCCCGGCCGGATCCCCGAGCGCGTACGGCTTCGTCCAGCTCAGCAGTCTCTGGTAGATCGGCAGGCTGCGGAACATCCCGCCTGGCGATGGGTCGGCGCTGATCGTGGCATGCCCGATCCCAAGCCGATCGAGCTCGTGGCTGACCTGGATGGCGCCGGGGCCGCTGCCCACCACCACCACCGGGTACGCTCCGGGCGGGAACGGCCGATCAGCGGCAGTGGCCTTCGCAGGCGCTCGGGCCACGCAGCTATCCGGAGTGCTGGTTGGCGGCGCTCAGCCGCCGAGCCATGGCCACCAGCATGCGGTACATGACGGTCGGGTACTTGTCCAGGAATCCATGCAGCTCCGGTCCAGCCAGGACGAGACAGCGGAGCGGGGTGCGGGCGGTAACGTCGGCGGTCGGGGCGCTGCCGAGGAGGAGCGACATCTCACCGAAGAAATCGCCTCGCCCGATGTTGGCTCGCTCCTCCCCATCGATCCTGACCGATGCCTCGCCGTCCACGACCACGTAGAAGTTCGAGCCGGTGATCCCCTGGCGCAGGATGCGCTGACCTGACGCGAAGGTCGTCTCCTCGAAGATGTGGCTGATCGCCTCGAGCTGCGGGCCGCCGAGGTCGGCGAAGAGGCTCAGGGACGAGATCAGTTCGACGGCGTCCTCGGGCATGGAGGCCATGGTAGTCGGCGCGTGTTGAGGGCGCCTGTAATGGCGTCAGCGCTTCGCGACGCGCCGCTGCAATGTTGCTTTCCTATCGTTCAGGCATGACCTTCCGACCAGGCACGCGCCTCGATCCCGGCCAGGTCCGGGACATGCGAGGCCGAGGCGGCGCGCTCGCCGTCGGTGGCGGCCTGGGCGGAGTCGTCGTGCTCGTGCTGGTGATGTTGCTGGGGGGCTCGCCGCAGGACGCCGCCACCCTTACCGGCATCCTGGACAAGACGACGGTTGGCAACCAGACGCCCAACGATCTCAGCCAGGAATGCCAGACCGCTGCCGACGCCAACTCCCGCGACGATTGCCGGATCATCGGGTACGTCAACAGCGTCCAGGCCTACTGGGAGAAGGTGGTCGACGGTTACACGCTGGCGCCCACCACCTTCTACACCGATGCCACCAACACCGGCTGCGGCCAGGCGACGAGCGCCGTCGGGCCGTTCTACTGCCCGGAGGACGACACCGTCTACATCGACCTTGGCTTCTTCGACACGCTGCAGACGCAGTTCGGCGCGGAGGGCGGGCCCTTCGCCGAGGCCTATGTCATCGCCCACGAGTACGGCCACCACGTCCAGGACCTGCTGGGGACGCTACAGGCCGGCGGGGGCGGCACCGGAGCGCAGAGCCAGTCGGTCCGGACGGAGCTGCAGGCCGACTGCTTCTCGGGCGTGTGGGCCAGCCACGCAGTCGAGACGGGCTTCCTGAACCCGCTGACGCCGGACCAGATTGGCCAGGCCCTCGACGCCGCGTCGGCCGTCGGTGACGACAGGATCCAGGAGAAGACCCAGGGCCAGGTGAATCCCGAGACCTGGACCCATGGCTCTTCGGCAGAGCGCCAGCAATGGTTCAAGACCGGTCTCGACACGGGCGATCCCACCGCCTGCGACACGTTCAAGGGCAACCTCTAGGAGCGGCGCGCTAGGATCGCTGCTCGATGCAGTATCGAGGCCGCCCGCTCATCCACCCGAAGACGATCGCGGCGTGGCGTGAGTGGCTGACCAGGCATCACCATGACACTGACGGCGTCTGGCTGGCGCGTTGGAAGAAGGCCAGCGGCAAGACCCCGCTTGACTACGCCCAGATCGTCGAGGAGGCGCTCTGCTTCGGTTGGATCGACGGCGTCACCAACACGCTCGACGACGGGCGCCAGGCGCAGCTCCTGACGCCGCGCCGTCGCGGCAGCGGCTGGTCTCCCTCGAACAAGGAGCGCGTCCAGCGCCTCATCGCCGACGGACGCATGACCGAGTCTGGCCGGCGCGTCATCGAGGCCGCCAAGGCCGACGGCTCGTGGTCGATGCAGGATGCCGCTGAGGCCCTCATCGAGCCGGATGAGCTGGCTGGCGCGCTGGACGCGAACCCCGATGCTCGTCGCCACTGGGACGCGTTCCCGAGGTCACCACGCCGCGCCCTCATCTGGTGGGTCATGTCGGCCAAGCGCCCGGAGACGCGTCAGCGCCGGGTGAGGACCATCGTCGAAGAGGCTTCGCAAGGGCGGCGCGCGAACTTCTGAAAAGGCCCCAAGCCTCTTAGGCACCCACCTCGCGGCTCAGCTCGCCCGGGACCGGGGCCGTGGCGTTGGCCTCGGCAGCCTCCCCTATCCGGCCACCGGGGAGGCCTACCAGGACCAGGAGGGCGGCGAACAGCGCAGCGCCGATGCCGATCACGAAGGTCGCGGCGGTGGCGATCGAGAATGCCTCGTGGATCCCCTGGACGATCAGCGGGATGACCGGCTTGATCTGCGCCTGGGCGTCGGGTGGCAGGCCGGCGAGGATCTTGGCGCCGAGGTCCCCCACTCCGGAGAGGTTGTTGAGGGCTGACGCGCCACCCTGCGCAAACTGGCCGGCGAGCTCGGGTGGGACACCGGCAGCGGAGATCTGCTTCGGCATCTCTTCGAGCAAGGCCGATCCGAAGATCGTGCCGGTGAGCGCCAGCCCCACCGTCCCGCCCACCTGCTGGAAGAGCGTCAGGCTGCTGGTCGCGGTGCCGAGCTCGACCGGCGGCACGTTGTTCTGCACCGCCAGGGTGAAGACGGCAAAGGCTGGGCCGATGCCGATCCCTGTCAGAGCCATCCAGAGCCAGACCAGTGGGGCGTCGGTTTCGGTTCGGAGGTTGGTCAGCAGGAAGAGGCCGAGCGCCAGGAAGAGCAGCGCGACGAAGATGATCGGCTTGTATCGGCCGGTACGGGCGACCACCTGGCCGGAGACGATGGCAGAGACGATCAGGCCACCGAGGAGGGGCAGGATCTGGTAGCCCGATTCGGTTGCCGAGGCGCCCTGCACCACCTGGTACCAGCGCGGCATGAAGACGATGGCGGCAAAGAAGCCCATCATCGCGAAGAACATCGCGAACACACTGGTAGTGAAAGCTCGGATGCGGAACAGGCCCAGCGGCAGGATCGGCTCCCTGGCCCGTGACTCGACCCAGACGAAGATCGCCGCCAATCCAAGCCCAAGGGCTATCAGTCCGCCGACCTCCGGATCGGACCATTCGCCGAACTGCTTGTTGGTAAGGCCGATCAGGATCGGCACCAGGGCCGCCACGAAGACGGCCGCCCCCAGGTAGTCGATCGTCCGCTCAACGCCGCTCTCGATCCTGGTCGGGAGGGTGCGCCAGATGACGACGAGGACGACCAGCCCGAGCGGCAGGTTCACCAGGAAGATCCAGTGCCAGCCGACGGTGTCGGTCAGGATCCCGCCGATGGCCGGGCCGATGAGCGACGCGATGCCGAACATCGCGCCGAAGAAGCCCTGGTACTTACCCCGCTCGGACGGCGCGAAGATGTCGGCGATGATCGCCAGCGAGACAGGGAAGAGCGCGCCGGCGCCGAGCCCCTGGATCCCCCGGAAGATGATGAACTGCCACATCTCGCCCGAGATGGCGCACAGGACCGAGCCGATCAGGAAGACGCTGACGCCGATCATGATGATGATCCGCCGTCCGAACAGGTCCGACAGCTTTCCGTACAGCGGGCCGCTGACTGTCGCGGTCAGCAGGTATGCCGTGAAGGCCCAAATGTAGACGTCGTTGCCCTTGAGATCCGTGACGATGACGGGCAAGGCGGTGCCGACGATCGTCTGGTCCAGGGCGGCCAGGAAGATGCTCAGCAGCACGACGATGAAAATCTCGATCCGGGTTCGCTGCGGGAGCTCGAGGGGGGCTCGGTCCCATTCGGGGGCAGCGGCGGGCGTGGCGATGGTCATTCGGGAAGGTCTCTCCAAAAGCTCTGGGTTGGCGACCCAATGATGCCCTAGAGGCAGGACGGCGGATCTCCAGCCAGCGACGGCCCCGCCATGGTCGCGCAGCTCGGCCTCCGTCGCCCCGTCCGTCGCGAGGGAGCTGAGCAGTACCTGTTCCTGACGCTCGTCTCCTTCGCTGCCACGGTGATGGCAACCCGCGTCTACCTGGAGCTGACTGGCTACCCGCGGATCGGCGGCGGAGAGCTGCACATCGCCCATGCCCTGTTCGGTGGCTTCTTCCTGTTCGCAGCCGCCCTGTTGCCAATCGTGCTCGCCGGCCGGCGGGTCTATCGCACGACCGCGGTCCTGGGCGGGATCGGTATCGGCCTCTTCATCGACGAAGTCGGCAAATTCATCACCACCCAGAACGACTACTTTTACCCCGCCGCGGCGCCGCTGATCTACGCGACCTTCCTGCTGGCCGTGCTGGTCTACCTCCGAGTGCGGCGACGGACCCAGGCAGATCCACGCAGCCTGCTGCTCACCTCGCTGCAGCTGATGGAGGAGGCGGTCGACAACGACCTGCAGGACGACGAGCGCGACGCGCTCATGTCTCGGCTCGGATCCGCGGCCCTCGAGGCACCGCTCCAGGAGCAGCGCCGGCTCGCGGCTGCGCTCCTTGCCTTCGTCCAGTCGCAGGACCTGGACATTGCGCCGGACGAGGTCAGCCGCCTGCAGCCGCTCTTCGACTGGTGGGCCGCGCACCGGGAGGACTGGATCGGCGGTCGGGGGGCGCGAGCCGTCCTGATGGCCGCCCTCTTTATCTCAGGCGTCCGTGCAGTGATCGCCCTTGGTGGCGCGGTATCGCAGATCGGCGGCGTGGATCCCGAGACGAGCACCCGGCTCTTCAGCCTTGACATGCTGCACCTGGTGGTCGAGGGCGTGGCGGGCGCACTGCTGCTCACCGGATCGCTGCTGATGGCGCTCCGTGGGCGGGACCGCCTGGGATCCCTCGTGGCCGAATTCGGCCTGCTGGTCTCCCTCTGCCTGGCCGACCTTGCATCCTTCTACCTGCGGCAGTTCGCGACCGTCGAGATTGCCCTGCTGCACGGGCTGCTCCTCTCCGGCGTGGTGGCGTATCGCCGGCAGTTGCACGCCGAGGTCCCGGCCCTCAATCCGCCATAGGGTCAGCCCAGCTCATCCGCCCAGGCACGCACCGTGCTGTGGTGTGGCGACCACGCCTCCCACGCCGATCGCGCCCAGCGGCCCACGGTCTCTCGGTGAGCCTCCGGCGTCTGCGTGGCATGGACGTCGGCAACCGTGACCCCACCCAGCGAGCCGGGCGGGGGCAGCCAAGGAAAGATGCGCCTCGGCGGTGCCAGCCGCTGTCGCAGGCGTGGCAACTCCATGGGCCCGCGTCCACGTTCCAGGCTGAGGCAGAGCCCCACGAGGTGAATGGCGATCGACTGGGCCGTGCGCCGCTCGGGCAGGCCCGGGTGCTGAACGGCGTACGCATCCACGGTCAGCTGATGCGCTGGCGTGTAGCGCAAGTCTCCATATTCCGAGCCAGCACCTCGCTGTACAACAACCAGCAGCCCGGCGCCGACCCGATGTAGGGTCGATGCTGCATCTCCTCGACGTCGGGAACCGCTGCCCGACAGCCCTGGCATGTGACGGAGGCGCTCATCGGTTCAGGTCGCCGGGGTCCAGGGATCCCTCGGGGGCCCCGTAGTCGATCGTTGCGACTGTCTCGT
>DATCQR010000196.1:0-5288 GCA_036569405.1 Candidatus Limnocylindria bacterium | reverse complement strand
GTAATAGGCGGCCGACATGCCGGCCGGGCCCGACCCGATGACCGCCACGCGACGGCCCGAGTCAGGCTCCTTGGGCCACGGGGTTGGCGCCGGCGCATCCACCTCGAGGACCCGGTCCGCGCAGTAGCGGTGCGAGTCGCGGATGGCGATGGCGGTGTCCACCTCCTCGCGCCGGCAGTGGGTCTCGCATGGTGCGGGGCAGACGCGGCCCAGGATGGCCGGGAAGGGCAGCGAGCGCTTCAGGATGCGCGTCGCCTCTTCCCAGTTGCCCAGCGTGTTCTGCTTCAGGTAGCCGGGGATATCGACCCTGGTCGGGCACTTGAACTGGCAGGGCGGCAGGCAGTAGGCGTCGTGGTCGCTGAAGATCAGCTCCAGCACCATGCGGCGGTTCTCGACCAGCCGATCGGAGTGGGTGGTGACGACCATCCCTTCCTCAATCTGCGTTCCGCAGCTGATCGGGGTGTTCTCCTGGCCCTCGACCTCGACCACGCAGATGCGGCAGGCCCCGTAGGGCGCCAGCTTCGGCTCGTAGCACAGCGTCGGGACGTCGATCCCGAGCACCCGCGTGGCCTGCAGGATGGTCTGCCCCTCTTCGGCCTGGACCTCCTGGCCGTTGATCGTGACACTGATCTTGCGGGTCCCCGGCACCATCGGCCAGATGGGGACGTAGTCCTCCGGGCGCAGCGGCTCGCCCTTGCCGTTCCCGTTGCCGTTGGTCGAGAAGCTCATGGCCGGTGCATCTTAGAGGCCCGCCAGTGGCGTAAGCAGGGGCGGGAGCCGCGACGTGCTGCACGAGCCGGCCAGGCACTCGCCGCGCTCGGCGTGGGCGCGGTACTCGTCGGGGAAGCGGTCGAGCGTGGTGAGCATCGGTCCGGGCGCGCGCGCCTCGAGGTGGCAGAGGGCCGTGTCGGTCATCTTGCGGGACAGCTCGCGCAGGAGCAGCAGGTCGTTGGGCCGTGGGCTCGCCGCCAGGATGCGGTCTAGCGTCTCGACCAGCCGCTTGGTGCCGATCCGGCACGGGACCGCCTTGCCGCACGCCTCGCGGGCGGAGTAGTCGAGGAAGAAGCGGGCCGAGTCGACCATGCAGGTGTCGCTGTCTGCCACCAGGAGCTGCCCAAGGCCGATGCCGGCACCGGCGGCGTGCAGCGGGACGAAGTCATATGGCGTGTCTAGCTGGTCCGCTCTCAGGGCGCCGCCGCCTGGACCGCCAACGAAGACGGCCTTGGTCGTTCCGGTCCCGCCGCCAGCCAGCGCCACGATCTCGGAGAGCGGTGTGCCGAGCGCCACCTCGACCAGCCCTGGCTGCGCCACGCGGCCGTAGATGCTGACCAGCTTGGTGCCCGGTGCCTCCTTGGAGCCGATGGCGCGGAACTTCTTGGCACCGTGGCTCGCGATCCACGCCGCGTGCGCCAGCGTTTCGCCGTTCTGCACCGTGGTCGGGGCGCCGCCCAGGCCTCGTTCGGTGGGGTACGGGGGCCGGATGACCGGCATGCCCCGATCCCCGGCCAGGGCGGCCAGCAGGGCCGTCTCCTCGCCCGCGACCAGCGCGACCGCGCCCTCCCAGACGCGCACCACGCAGGAGAAGTCGGTGCCCATGACCAGGTAGCCGGCCAGGTGCGCCGTTTCGGCCTCCGCGATCGCTGCGCGCAGCCGCTCGATGGCGACCGTCCAGTCACGCCGGACCGCGATGATCGCGTCCGAGGCGCCGGTGGCGAAGGCGGCGATCAGCAGCCCCTCCAGCAGGAGATGCGGATTGCCCTCGGCCAGCGCCCGGTCGCCGAGCGCAGTCGGGTCGGCGCCGATCAGGTTGGCGACGACGACCTTGCTGTCACCCGTCGCTGCCCGCGCGGCATGCCACTTGTCGGCGGTCGGGTAGCCGCCGCCACCCCGGCCGAGCAGGCCCGCGGCGGCGATCTCGTCGATCGTGCCCTCGGGACCCAGCTTCTCGACGGCGCGCTTCAGCCCGGCATAGCCACCCGCTGCGCGGTAGCTGTCGAGGCTGGTGGGGTCCACCACCCCGATCTCCGCCAGCAGCCGCTGGTCGCCGCCGGGCAGGATCCGGATCTGCGGGGAGAGGCCGGGGCTCGCGTCGGTCATGAGACGGACTGAGCGGCGCGCCCGCGTGAGGGTGCCTTGCGTCGCTCTTCCACGACGTGGCGGGCTTGCTCCACGGTCAGGGGTCCGTAGACCATGGTGTCGATGCGGAGGGCCGGCGAGAGGGCCCCGGCCGCGACCTCGTCGCTGGTGGCGAGGGTGATGGCACCGTCGGCCGTCGTCTCCCCCGGAGAGATCCCGAGATCCGTTCGCAGTGCGTTGAGGAGGGCCTCGCCGCCGGCGAAGCGGCAGGCAGCGCAGGTGCAGACGGTGACCAGGTGCCCGTCAACGGGGAGCAGGCGGAAGCCGCCCAGGCCCGCCGCCCCGAAGATCTGGGCCCAGTGGATCGACATCCGCTCGCTCGCCTCGCGCAGCGCCTGCTCGGGGAGGTAGCCGTAGTGCTCCTCGACGGCCGAGAAGATCGCGACCAGCGCCTCGGGCTTGCCGCCGAAGCCGTCGATCAAGCCATGCAGCCAGGGCGTGTCGATCTCCTCGTCCCAGCGCGCGGCGTTTCGCATCGGCGCGGCCGGAAGGCCGGCTCGGCGGTAGGCGTTGGGATCCTTGCGCTCGTCGTAGATCTCCGGCAGCCCGTAGCGGATGCGCTGCCCGGTCGAATCGAAGCCGCTCATGTCGATCGCCTCCACCGGGCAAACCTGCGCGCACTGGAAGCAGACCTCGCACTTGTGCTCGCCGAACGGGTCGTAGATCAGGTCGAGTCGGCCACGCCATCGGTCCGGCATGGTCGGCCGGGACTCCGGGTACTGGTTGGTGACCTTGGGCGCCCAGTAGTTGCGCGCGGTCTGGCGCAGCCCCTTGAGGATGCCGAGGCCCGGGATTGTCACAGCTTGAAGACCAGCACTGCCGCGGCGGTGACGAGCAGGTTGACCATGGCCAGCGGCAGCAGCACCTTCCAGGCCATCCCCATCAGCTGGTCGATCCGCACCCGCACCAGGGTTGCGCGCAGCAGCACCGCCAGCGCCACGAAGAGGTAGGTCTTGATGAAGAACCAGAGGACGCCGTACAGGGTGCCGACGAAACCGTCGAGCTGGTCGGGGAAGGGCCACGGCGCCAGCCAGCCGCCGAAGAAGAGCGAGATCATGATCCCGCTCATGATGAAGAGCGCCACGTACTCGGCGAAGAAGAAGAAGCCGAAACGCATGCCGGAGTACTCGGTGAAGGGCCCTGCCACCAGCTCGCTGTCGGCCTCGACCATGTCGAACGGGGTGCGGTTGATCTCGGCCAGCGAGGCGATGTAGAAGATCACCAGTCCGACCGGCTGCCAGAGCAGCATCCAGCCGTGGGCGCGCTGCCACTCGATCAGCTCGCGGAAGTTGAGCGTGCCTGCCAGGACCACCGCACCCACCACCGACAGCGTGAGCGGGATCTCGTAGCTCACCAGTTGGGCCGCGCTGCGCAGGCCTCCCAGCAGCGAGTACTTGTTGTAGCTCGCCCAGCCGGCGATCAGCAGCCCAACCACCGATAAGCTAAGCACCGCGAAGAAGTAGACGATCCCGATGTTGAAGTCGGCGGCGATGGCGCCGGGCGCGAACGGGATCACCAGCATGCTCATGGCGGCCGCCATGTAGACCATCCACGGGGCCAGGGTGAAGGTTGCCCGATCGGCCTGGTCGGGGATCTGGTCCTCCTTGGCGAGCACCTTGAAGCCGTGGATCGTGCTCTGGAACATCCCCCACGGGCCGACCCGGTTCGGGCCGTAGCGGAGCTGGGCGCCGGCGATGATCTTGAGCTCCATCTGGATCACGACGAAGGCGGTCGGGATGGTCAGCAGCAGGATCAGGGTGGTGGCCAGCAGGAAGCGCAGGACCCCGATCAGCAGGTCGATGTTCACTTGTCGACGCCGCCCATCACCGGGTCGAAGCTGGCCATCACCGCCATCGTGTCGGCGATAAGCCGTCCGGGCATCAGCTTGGGGATCGCCTGCAGGCTGATGAAGCTCGGGTCGCGCATCCGGAACCGATACGGGTTCGGCCCGCCGTCGCTGATGGCGTAGACGCTGTACAGGCCGCGCGGCGACTCGATCGCGGCGTAGGCCCGGCCCGGCTTGGGGCGAATGATCCCCGGCACCTGCGCCTGCACCGCGCCGTGCGGCATCTTGTCCACGATCTGGTCGATCAGGTGGATGCTCTGCTTGATCTCGGCGATGCGCTGCAGGTAGCGGGCGTTCGAGTCGCCGCCGGACTGGGTGATCACCTCGAACTCGAGCTCGGGATAGATCGAGTAGGGATGCGCCTTGCGGACGTCGAACGGCACCCCAGAAGCGCGCAGGTTCGGCCCCGAAACGCCGAGGGCGATCGCGTCCTTCCCCGAGAGCGTTCCCATCCCGATCGTCCGCGAGCGGAAGACCTCGTTGTCGGTGAGCACGCGCTCGCTCATCTCGACGTTCTTCAGGACATGGCCGCGCCAGGTGCCGAGGCGCGAGAGGAACTCGTCGTTCGTGTCCCAGTTGACGCCACCAACCCGGAAGAAGTTGAAGAGCATGCGCTGGCCGCTGATCGCCGAGAGCATGTCGACGATCTCGTCGCGGTTGATGAAGCCGTACAGGATCGGGGTGATGCCACCCATGTCCAGGGCCAGGAAGCCCATCATCAGGCTGTGGCTGAAGACACGGTTCAGTTCCACCACCAGCGCCCGGATGTATTCGGCCCGCTTCGGAGCGGTGACCCCGAACAGCTTCTCGAAGGCGATCGCGGGAGCGTGCTCGTTGTGCATCGTCGAGAGATAGTCCATCGGGTCGACATAGGTCAGGACGGTGGTGTAGGTCGCCTCCTCGCACAGCTTCTCAATGCCGCGATGAAGGTAGCCGAGGACCGGATCGACATCGGTCACCACCTCGCCGCGGACCTTGACCACCAGGCGCATGACGCCGTGGGTTGAGGGGTGCTGCGGGCCCATGTTGACCAGCATCTCCCCCTCCTCGAGGGTGTAGACCTCGCGCTCGCGCTCGGTCTGCGGCGGCCGCTCTGGCAGGCCCACCGATTCGAAGCCGGCGTACTCGCCGGCGGGCGTCTTCGCCGCGGGAAGCCCGGCCACCCGACGAAGCCGCGCCTCCTCGTCCCGGTCCAGGTCGAGCGGGTCGGGGATCTTCACCTCGCTGGTCATGGCTTGGCCTCTGCCTCGGCCTCGGCATGGGCGACGACGCCGGGCGCCAGCTCGTCGGAGAGGCGGCTCAGGTC
>DATCQR010000195.1:0-14678 GCA_036569405.1 Candidatus Limnocylindria bacterium | reverse complement strand
CCGATGTCGACTCCGCTCTGGATCATGGCCTTGCCGCCCGAGTGGATCGTGCGTCCGGCCTGCGCGAAGCCGGTCAGGAGCTGGAACAGCTGCCAGACGAGGTTCCCCCAGAACACGACCCACACCAGCGTCGCGAGGTCCGCGACCTGCTCCTTCAACCTCGCGACCCGCAACTCGCTCCAGATCTTGATCATGGTCGGTCCTCGCGCTCTCCGCTTCCTCGTCTCGGTGCTCCCGCCTGGCATGGCCGATTCTACGCACGACCAAAATGGCCTCCGCCAGGCTGGTGAGTCTTGCTGCCGTTGTTCTACGGAGCGCTCCTGGTCGGCGCCTGGCTGCTGTGCTAGTCGAGCCGATCGAGTGACTGCCTAACGGCCTGATAACACCGCAGTACGTTGCGGGCCAGATCATCTAGCCATGAACGATGGAGAGTTGGGCGGGATCGTGCGTGCGCTCCGACATCGCCGGGGCTGGCGCCAAAGCGATCTGGCACGGAAAGCCGATGTGAGCGCATCGCTGGTCGGTGTGCTCGAGCGCGGACACGCGGAGACGCTGTCTGTCCGGTCCCTCCGGCGCATCGGTTCGGCGCTTGACCTCCGTTTGGGCTGGGACGCTGGCTATCGAGGCGCGGAGCTGGCGCGGCTGCGCGACGCCGGCCACGCCCAGCTGGCCGAGTGGCTGACCCGGCAACTGGAGGCCTTCGCCTGGACGGTCGCTCCCGAGGCGAGCTTCAACCACTACGGCGATCGCGGCCGCATTGATCTGCTGGCGCTTCATCCGGCGACGCGGTCGCTTGTCGTTGTCGAGGTCAAGACGGTCATCGCGGAGATCCAGGATCTGCTTGGAACGCTCAATACGAAAGAGCGGGTCGCACCCACCGTGGCGCAGTCGCTCGGCTGGCGAGCGGCAGGCGCGGTTCCATTCCTCCTCGTTGCCGATGGCACCACCAACCGCCGGCGCCTGGCTGACCACTCACGGCTGTTCGCGCGCTTTGGACTCCGCGGTAGGGGTGCCCTCGCCTGGATTAGGCAGCCGTCCGGCACTCCGAGCGGCCTGCTGCTGCTCACCAAACTGCCAGATCGCAGTGGAGTTGGCCTTAGACGTGCTGGAAGACAGCGTGTGCGGGTCCAGCAACCAGCGAAGAGCGTGAACCGGTCGGACAATCGGGGTGCGAACGGCCTCGAAACTACCTAAGAGCAGCCAGGTTGAGATCCGGCGACGAAAAAGGGGTTGCGACCTCGTAAGAGCAATCCGGTTGTGATCTGGGGAAGGGGTGACACCTCCCGACGTGCGAAAGGGGCCGGCGGGCCTTACATGGCCGCTCCTGCCCGCGGCAAGGAGCCGGACGCGAGGACCCTTAGAGAGAAGGAGCGGTGAGGGGGGCGGGGGCCGGTCCGCAGGCTGTTGCGATAGCCAGCCAAGGATTGGCCCCTGCGCTCCATTCACACTTCCTTGTACTCCCCCTCGATCGTCTCGCCTTCCTCTTCGGCCGCGGCTCCGTCGGTCGGTCCGCCGCCTTCTCCCCCTTCGCCGCCCTCGCCGCCCTCGCCGCCGGAGCCATCCTCGCCACCGGGCTCGGGGGTTCCAGCCGCCTCGTAGGCGCGCGTCCCGATCTTCTGCAGGACCTCGGCAAGCTGCTGCTTCGTGGAGTCGACGACGCCCGCATCGGTCCCCTTGAGGGCTTCGCGGACCGCCTCGATCCGGTCGTTGATCTCCTTGCGGTCGTCATCCGACAGCTTGTCGCCCATGTCCTTGATCAGGCGCTCCGCCTGGTAGGTGAGAGCGTCCGCCTCGTTGCGCGACTCGATCTCGGCGCGGCGCTTGCGGTCCTCCTCCGCATGCTCGGCAGCATCGCGGACCATCTTGTCGACGTCCTCCTTGGCGAGCATGGAGGAGGCCGTGATAGTGACCTTCTGCTCCTTGTTGGTGGCCTTGTCCTTGGCTGCCACGTTCAGGATGCCGTTGGCGTCGATGTCGAAGGTGACCTCGATCTGCGGGACGCCCCGGGGAGCCGGCGGGATGCCATCCAGCCGGAAGGTGGCCAGCTTCTTGTTGTCCGAGGCCATCTCGCGCTCGCCCTGCAGGACCACGATGTCCACCGATGGCTGCGAGTCGGATGCGGTCGAGAAGATCTGGGTGTGCGACGTCGGGATGGTGGTGTTGCGGTTGATCATCTTGGTCGCCACGCCGCCCAGGGTCTCGATCCCCAGCGAGAGCGGGGTCACGTCCAGCAGCAGGACGTCCTTGACCTCGCCGCCGAGGACACCGGCCTGGATGGCGGCGCCGACGGCAACCACCTCGTCGGGGTTGACCCCCTTGTGCGGCTCCTTGCCGGCGAACATCTCCTTGACCGCCTCGATCACGGCCGGCATGCGGGTCATGCCACCGACCAGGATCACCTCGTCGATGTCGGTCGGCTTGAGCGACGCGTCGGCGAGCGCCTGCTTGACCGGCCCCGACGTCTTGCTGACCAGGTCGGCAACCAGGTCCTCGAGCTTTGCGCGCGTCAGGCTGATGACCAGGTGCTTCGGCCCCGAGGCATCGGCGCTGATGAAGGGCAGATTGATCTCGGTGGTGGTCGTGCTCGAGAGCTCGATCTTCGCCTTCTCGGCAGCCTCCTTCAGGCGCTGGAGCGCGATGCGGTCCTTCGACAGATCGACCCCCTGGTCCTTCTTGAACTCCTCCGACAGCCAGTCGATCACCCGCTGGTCGAAGTCATCGCCGCCCAGGTGCGTGTCGCCGTTGGTGCTGCGCACCTCGAAGACGCCCTCGGACAGCTCCAGGATGGAGATGTCGAAGGTGCCGCCGCCCAGGTCGTAGACGGCAATCTTCTCTTCCTTGGTCTTGTCCAGCCCGTACGCCAGGGCCGATGCGGTCGGCTCGTTGACGATGCGCTTGACGTCCAGCCCCGCGATGCGCCCGGCATCCTTGGTGGCCTGGCGCTGGGTGTCGTCGAAGTAGGCCGGCACGGTGATGACCGCCTCGGTCACCTTCTCACCCAGGTAGGCCTCGGCATCGGACTTCAGCTTCTGCAGGATCATGGCGCTGATCTCAGGGGGGCTGAAGGTCTTGCCATTGGCCAGCGTCACGACCACGCCATCGGATTTGGGATCCTTCTCCACCTGGTACGGCACCAGGTCCTTGGAATGAGCGACCTCGGGATCCTCGAAGCGGCGCCCCATGAAACGCTTGATGCTGAAGATCGTGTTCTCGGGGTTCGTGATCGCCTGGCGCTTGGCGACCTGGCCGACCAGCCGCTCGCCGCTCTTGGCGAAGGCCACGACCGATGGCGTTATGCGCCCACCTTCGGCGTTGGTGATCACCTGGGGCTCGCCGCCCTCCATGACGGCGACCACCGAGTTGGTGGTGCCAAGGTCGATGCCGATGATCTTTCCCATATGTTCAGCGCTCCTTTGGGTTGTTCGCGACGCGGACGAGCGATGGGCGCAGGACCCGGTCACCGAGCCGGTATCCGCGCTGTAGCTCACCGATCACCTGGTTGTCGGGATGGTCTGCGGTCTCCTCGTAGACGACCGCTTCGTGCAGGTTCGGATCGAAGGGCTGGCCGAGCGCGTCGATCTCCCGGACGCCTTCGGCCTCCAGCAGGCCACGCAGCTTTCGCTCGACGAGGCGCACGCCGTCGACCCAGCCCTCGTTCGTCCCGGGCGGCACCGTGTCGAGCGCGCGGTCGAAGTCGTCGAGGACGGCCAGCAGCTTGCCGATCAGCAACGCGTTGCTGAACTGCGACAGCCCTTCGCGCTCCTCGTCCATCCGGCGCCGGTAGTTGGCGAAGTCGGCGGCGGTGCGCTGCAGGCCGCGCAGGTGCTCGTCGGACTGCTCACGCGTCTCCTCGAGGACTCGCTGCATGTCCTCCAGCTTCTCGATCAGCGCGGCGCGCGACGGACCGCGCGCGTGGCGCGTGTCTTCGGGGGCGCCGTTGGTGGGTCGCTCAGTCATGGTTCTCCGTCGGGTGATTTGTGATCAGCTCGTTCATGAGGGTGGAGAGATAGCGCACCGTCGGGATGGCGCGGGGATATGGCATTCGGGTCGGTCCGAGCACGCCCAGCAGGCCGAGCGCCGAGTCCTCGGTCCCGTATGGCGCGAAGACGAGGCTCACCTCGTGCATGGCGTCGTTGACGTTCTCGTGGCCGATGATCACTGTCACGCCGCCGCGGCGGCTCAGCACCGGCACCAGCTGCTCAAGGAAGTCAGAGCGCTGGAGCACCTCGAGCACCCCGCGCAGCTTGGCGCCGCCAGCGAACTCCGGCTGCTCGAGCACGTTGACGATCCCGTCGGTGAAGACCTCCTCGACCGCGACCGCGTCGGACTCCTCGAGCATCTGGGCGACCACCTCAGCGACGTGCGCGGCCAGCGGGGTCAGCTTCCCCAGCTTTCGTCGCACCTGTGGCGCCGACAGCCCGGCCAGCTCCCTGTTGAGGGTGGCCGCGGCCGTGTCGAGCTCCGCCTGCCCGGCCGGCTCGCCGGGGGTCGCCTTCTCCAGGCTCGTGCGGTGGAGCCGGCGCTGGACGACGTTGCCGTCACCGAAGACGAGGACCGCCAGGCGGGCGCGGTCGGCGAGCTCGACCAGCTGCAGGTGCCCGAAGCGCGCCCGACGCGCTCGGGCCGGCGTCACGACGGCGGCCGAGCGGGTGCTGGTGGCCAGGATCGACGCGGCAAGCCGCAGCCACTCGTTGCTCGTCAGCTGAACCTGGCTGAACTGGTGACGGATCATCAGCTGATCGGCGCGATCCAGGGCCGATTCGCGCATGAGGGACTCCACGTAGGTCCGATATCCCAGGTCAGACGGGACACGCCCCGCGCTGGTGTGCGGGTGGCTCAGGAGTCCCAGCGCCTCGAGCTCGGCCATGGCGCTGCGCACGGTGGCGGAGCTGACGGGCAGCCCGTAGCGCTCGACGAGTGCCTGTGAACCGACCGGTATCGCATTCAGGACGTAGTCCTCGACGACGGCGCGCAGCACGATGCGCTGCCGCTCGGTCAGGTCAAGCACCGACCGAGACGGGGCTCTCTCCTCGTCGCGGGCCATCCCCTCGACCAAGACTGACCTCCGTTGTGGTGCCTTTGCGGGTCCGTTAGCACTCTAACAACGAGAGTGCCAATGGTTCGGCTGGCATCGTACCAACCTCGCCGGACCCCTGTCAACGCGGGCCAGGTCGCGACGCGAGCCGCCCTCAGCGCGCCCGCCCGCGCGGAGCACCGCCGGGCGAGATGCTCGGCCTCTGAGCACACGGACCACGATGTCCTCGAATTCCGGCCGGATGCTCAGTATCTGCGCCGAACAGCCGGGAATCGGACCAATTCCGGCCCGTTGGGGACGAATCCCTGTTGACATGCTCACATGCTGAGCATCCCTGCGGCTATGGCGCGAAGGCTACCAGCGCCTCGTTGGCGAACAGGCGTCCACGGGCGGTAAGGCGGATCGCGTCGTCGGTGACCTCGAGCAGTTCGGCCGCGGTCCCCTCAGCCACTGCGCTGGCGAAGCGAACCAGCGGATCGGCGCCGAATTCGGCGGCAAACGTCGAACGCGAGAACCCGTCGACGCGCCGCAGACCCAGCGCGACCGCCTCGAAGGCCCTGGTTGGCTCATCCAGCTCCTCGCTGCCGGCCACAGCTCGTTCTCCAGCGCTGGTGCGAGCGGTGTAGCGGTCGAGGTCTCGCTCGTTCCAGGAGCGCGTGCGCCCATCGAATGAATGAGCGCCGGCGCCGATTCCGGTGTACGGCCGCCGCTCCCAATACGCCGAGTTGTGGCGCGACTCGAAGCCTGGGCGCGCCCATGAGGAGAGCTCGTAGTGGCGGAATCCCGCGACCTCGAGCACCTCTTCGGCGACCTGGTATTGGGCCGCGGCCAGGCGGTCGTCCTGGCGCGCCACCATCCGCTGCCGCCAGCGCAGGGCGCCCGGGCGCGGCGGCGCGGCCCACTCGTCGGGAGCCATGGCGAGCTGCAGCGCGTACAGCGAGAGGTGCTCAGGTGCCAGCGCCAGGGCGAGGCGCAACCCGTGACGCCAATCGGCCAGGGACTGTCCGGGAATGCCGTAGATGAGGTCGATCGAGACATTCTCGAATCCTGCCTTCCGGACCGCAGCGTATGCGGCAAGCCCCTCCGCCACGGTCTGGCCACGGGCCAGCGAGAGCAGCTCGGGGTCGCGGAGCGACTGGATGCCAAGCGAGATCCGATTGACGCCGGCCGCCCCCAGCGCCGACCAATCGGGCGTCTCGCGGGAGCTTGGGTTGGCCTCCAGGGTCACCTCGGTTGGGGCGGTCCCCCATCGGTCAATGGCCGCACCAACCACCAGAGCTACGCCATCGGCCGGGAGCAGCGATGGGGTTCCGCCCCCGAAATAGATGGTCGCCAGCTGGCCCGATGCCGGCCGCAGCGCCAGCTCGGCGAGGAGCAGATCCGGGTAGCGCGCGATCTCGGCGCTTCGCCCGCCGACTGTCACGAAGTCGCAGTAGGCGCACACCAACCGGCAGAAGGGGACGTGAACGTACAGGTGGTGCGTGGGCAACGACACGCCCCGAGCCTACATGGAGCGGGCTCGGGGCGGCGTTCGCGGTGTGCGACGGCGGGACTACATGATCCCGACGACGTGACCCTCCGGATCGGCGAAGAGGGCGATGGTGGTGTCGTTGGCCACTTCGGTCAGCGGCATGATCACCTTGCCGCCGCGCTCCTCGACGCGGCGCAGGACGCCGGCCGGGTCGTCGGAGTGGACATAGAAGGTCACCTGGCCCGCTCCCCCGTCCTGGGTGCCGCCGATGCCGGCGGTGAACCCGGACTCGTCCCGGTTCATGCCGTAGCCCTCTGGATTGTCGGTTTCGAGCTTCCAGTCGAAGATGTCGGAGTAGAACTTCTGAAGGGCGGGCACATCCTTGCCCGTGATTTCGACGTGAATGACCTTGGCTGCTGCCATGAGTGAGATCTCCTTCTCGGATTGCTATCGGCGCTGTGGATCGCCTTCTACCTGTACGACGCTCCGGTAGGCCCAGGATCGACACACCCTTCTGGGTAAGGCGCCGGGTGGCGCGCGACGTGGGTGCTGCCGCTCTCTGCATGGAGCTGGCGGGGACTCACGTATGGACCATCGGGACTATCTGGCGCCGCGCGTGATATGCCCACGTCAGCGGGGATGATCGGCCCGTTTACCAGCCTACGTGGTGCAACAGCACCGATGGCCTATGGGGTGTCTGCATTTGGCGTCGGCTCACCACGATGAGTGGTACGGGGACGCATTTTGGTCGTTCGTGGACCGAGGACGGCAGCCCCCGGTGCCGATGCACCACCCCACGTGGTAATCAGCGACGAACCGCGTGGCTAGATCGGCCGCTGGCGCAGCCGTCCCCCCGCGAACGCGAAGAGCGAGGCGGTCACCGCGAAGTGCCCGACCATGGCCGGCACCACCGACCCGGTGGTCACCGTCGCGAGCCCGGCGGCATAGCCCAGGATCACCGAGCCTGCCAGGAAGTACCAGTCACGCTCCTTCCACAGCCGCCGATGCGCGAGGCCGTAGACCAGCGCCTGCACGACCAGGGCGGTCCCCACGCCTCCGGGCAAACCCGCGAAGAGGAGCATGCCCAGCACGATGGACCGGAACTGGAGCTCCTCGGCAAACGCGTTGGCCGCCGCCCCAGCCAGCCGGGACACGAGCAGCTGGTTCGGCAGCGGCAGGATGGCGCGGTAGCGGACGAAGGCGAGCACCAGCCCGTTGAGGATCGCCACGGCAGAGAAGAGGAGCATCACCGGCAGCATCGAACCGGGGTCGCCGGGCGCCAGGAAGAGCTGCGCACGACCGCGCGGCAGGATGATGGCAATCCCGATCGCGAAGAGGACCACCAGGCCGTAGTACGAGAGCGGCCCGACCCAGCCGGAACGGGAGCGGAAGTAGTCGGAGCGCATGATGCGGTCCGAGTCGAAGCGCAGCAGCACCAGGAAGATCGTCAGCCCCAGGGCGATCGAGAGGCGCAACGAGTCCTGGAAGTTCACGCTATTGCCCCTCGTTCATGCGGAGGATAGCCAGGAAGGCTTCCTGCGGGATCTCGACGGAGCCGATCCGCTTCATCCGCTGCTTGCCTTCCTTCTGCTTTTCCAGGAGCTTGCGCTTGCGGGTGATGTCGCCGCCGTAGCACTTGGCCAGCACGTTCTTCCGCATCGCCCGGATCGTCTCGCGGCTGATGATATTGGAACCAATGGCCGCCTGGACCGGCACTTCGAACATCTGGCGAGGGATCAGCTCCTTCAATTTCTCGACCAGTGACTTCCCGACCCGAAAGGCATTGGACCGATGCACGATCAGGGAGAGCGCGTCGACCGGCTCGCCGCTGACCATGATGTCGAGCTTGACCAGCTCGCCGGGCCGATAGCCCAGGTACGCGTAGTCGAGGCTGGCATAGCCCGATGAGCGGCTCTTCAGCTGGTCGTAGAAGTCGATGATCAGCTCGGCCAGCGGCATCTCGAAATGGAGGTTGACGCGCTTGGGGTCGAGGTACTCCATGTTGATGAAGTCACCACGGCGGGTGGTGGCCAGCTCCATGATCGGGCCGATGTAGTCGGTCGGGGTGATGACCGTGGCCGACACCCACGGCTCGCTGATCGCTTCCACCTCGCCTGCCGGCGGAAACCTGGCGGGGTTGTCGACGACCAGCTCATCGGCCCTGTTCAAGCGCTTGACGCGGTATTCGACCGATGGCGCCGATGCGATCAGCTCGAGCCCGAACTCGCGCTCGAGGCGCTCCTGCACGATCTCCATGTGGAGGAGACCCAGGAACCCGCAGCGATAGCCGAATCCCAGCGCCACGCTCGACTCGGGCTCGTAGACGAAGGAGGCGTCGTTGAGGTGCAGCTTCTCGAGCGGATCGCGCAGGAGCGGATACTCGTCGCCGCGCATCGGGTAGATGCCGGCGAAGACGAGCGGCAGCGCCTGCTTGTAGCCGGGCAGGGGCTCGGCGGCGGGTCGGTCGGCATCGGTCAGGGTGTCGCCAACGCGGGCGTCGGCAATGCTCTTCAGACCGGAGGCCACGTAGCCGACCTCGCCGACCGTCAGGCGACGGGTCGGGACCGGCTGCGGCCGGAAGTAGCCGAGCTCCAGGATGTCGGTCTCGATGCCGGTGGCCATGAAGCGGATCCGCTCGTGGTCGTGCAGCGTGCCGTTGGCGACGCGCACGTAGGCGACCACGCCCTTGTACGGGTCGTAGTGGCTGTCGAAGACGAGCGCCTGGAGGGGAGCCGATGCCTCGCCGCTCGGCGGCGGGATGCGAGTCACGATCGCCTCGAGGATGTCGTCGATCCCCTTCCCCTCCTTGGCGGAGGCCAGGATCACCTCCTCGCGGGGGATGGCGAGGGTCTCCTCGAGCTCGGCCATCACCATCTCCGGGTCTGCCGAGGCGAGGTCGATCTTGTTGATGACCGGGATGATGACCAGGTGCTGCTCCAGCGCCAGGTGCATGTTGGCGAGGGTCTGGGCCTCGATCCCCTGGCTGGCATCCACCACCAGGATCGCGCCCTCGCAGGCCTGGAGGGACCGGCTCACCTCGTAGGTGAAGTCGACGTGGCCGGGCGTGTCGATCAGGTTGAGCGCGTAGGTCTGCCCGTCCTTCGCGTCGTACTGGAGTCGCACGGCCCGGGCCTTGATCGTGATCCCCTTCTCGCGCTCGAGGTCCATCGAGTCGAGCACCTGGCTCGTCATCTGGCGGGGATCGATGGTGTGGGTCGCCTCCAGGAGCCGATCCGCCAGCGTGCTCTTGCCGTGGTCGATGTGCGCGACGATGCTGAAGTTGCGCGTGCGCTCCGGGGGAATCACGAGCGCGAGTCTAGCGGTGGAGCATGGTCGCGCGGAGACTGCACGAAGTTGCCATCTCGCAGTCTGGCCGCTCTTATGCGGCCGGATCGATCGTTTCGTCGCCAGATCACAATCTGGTTGCTCTTAGGCGGGAAATGAGCCTCCAGGGCCGATGCCGATTGCCCATCCACGCTCACCATTGATCCGCGAGGGCGTCTCCATTGTCTCTCAGCGTGGCTAACGCGAACCTGGCTGCAAATTGGCGACAGCCTCCTCGTCGAGGGGCCGCGAGCGGCCCGGTGCTATACTCCCAACCCGTGGCGCCGCCCTCCGGACGGCGCATTTCATTGCCCCATTTCCGCATCGGTGAGGATTCCTGCTCGTGGCCAGAAAAGCTCGAACCTGGAAGGGCGCACGCACGCCGCAGGCGCTGAAGCGCGTCCGCCAGTCGCTCCGCCGTCGCACCGTCAACCAGCGCACGCGGAGCCATGCCAAGACCCTCGTCGTGCAGGCCAGCAACATCGCGTTGGGCCGCTCCGAGGGCGATGGCGCCGCTGCCGTGACCGCCGCCCTCAGCGCGCTCGACAAGGCCGCCGAGAAGGGGATCATCCACCCCAGGAACGCCGCTCGCCGCAAGAGCCGGCTGATGGCCAAGGCCAACGCCGCTCACCTGCTGGACGGGGCCGCGAGCGAGGCTCCGTCGGCGCCGAAGAAGAAGTCGACCGCCACCAAGACCGCGCAGCGCAAGAAGGTAGCCGCTTCGAAGGCATCCAAGGCTGCCGCCGCCAAGGCTGCCGATCGGCCGCGCACCGCGGCCGGCAAGGCGAAGGTTGCCGTCGTCCGTGCGTCCCGCGAGACCGCCGCCGCGCGCAAGCGTGCCAAGGCCGGTGGCGACGCCGAGCCCGAGGCTCCCGCCGAGGGCTAGACCCGACGCATGGATGAGCCCCAAGCCGGTCGCGTGGTCAGCGTCAACGTCAACCAGGGAGGCGTCCCCAAGCTGCCGGTGGATGAGCAGTGGGTGGGCGCGATGGGCCTGGCCGATGACCGCCACATCGAGCCCGAGCCAAGCCACGGCGGCGTGGACCAGGCGGTCTGCCTGTACTCGATGGAAGCGATCCAACGACTGGTCGCGGAGGGACACAACGCCTTTCCCGGCGCCTTCGGGGAGAACCTGACCCTTGAGGGGATCGAGATGGAGTCGCTCGCCGGGGGCGATCGGCTCGTCATCGGCGAAGGCGGGCTGGAGATCGAGATGACCTGGAATGCCGCCCCCTGCACCAAGCAGGCCCAGTGGTTCAGCGACGGCCGTTTCGCGCGCATCAGCCACAAGACGCACCCGAACGAGGCGCGCTGGTACGCGCGGGTGGTGAGCGAGGGACCGGTCCGCCCTGGAGATGCAGTCAGCTAGGAAGCGACCTCGCGTCGACGGCGAACCTTCCAGATGTGCTCCATCGGCCATTTCCGCGCCCATTCGCGGTCCTCTTCGGTGCGGTAGGTGCTGACCGCGTCGGGCTCCGGTCGGAGCTCGATCAGGTCCTCGATCTCGAACCCATTGGCCCGGAACAGCCGGATCCACTCACCGTACGGCAGCTGGAACTCGACGTGCTCCGACTCTCCGACGTCCACGACGTTGAGCTCGTAGTAGTTGAGCCGCAGCTGGTCGGTGACCTGCTCCGAGTCGGGCGGCCAGCAGATGTCCGCGATCGGGGTATGCATGCTGAAGACGAGCAGCCCGTCGTCGCGCAGCAGGCGCGCTGTCTCCGGGACGGTGCGACGGGGATCGGCGAAGACCATGGCGCCGTGGTCGCAGAAGATGACGTCGAAGCTGGCATCGGGGTATGGCACCGCCTCGGCGCTGGCGTGGACCAGCGGGAAGTCGAGCCCCGCTGCCGCCATCAACTCGCGGGCATGCCCGAGCTGGCGTTCCGAAAGGTCGAGCCCAACCGGCCGGGCCCCTCGTTGAGCAAGCACGATGGACCATTGGGCCGCCCCGCAGCCGAGCTCCAGCACGTCCTTGCCGGCCACATCGCCGAGGGCGTGAATCTCGTCCTCGGGGATCTGCCAGACGCCCCAGGCGGCGCCGTGGCGAGCCAGGTCGGGACCGTGGTCGGCCTGGTAGGTGTCGGCTAGCTCGTTCCAGAAGGCCCGATTGCGCTGCGCGTGATCGGTCAGGCCGTCCATCAGACGGCAAGCGCCGCGAAGGCTCCGCGGCCGGCGTAGGTGGCAGCCTCGCCGAGCTCCTCCTCGATCCGCAGCAGGCGGTTGTACTTCGCGATCCGCTCGCCGCGACTCACGCTGCCGGTCTTGATCTGCCCCGTTCCCAGGGCGACCACCAGGTCGGCGATGGTGGTGTCCTCGGTCTCGCCGGAGCGGTGGCTGACGATCGCCCGCCAGCCGGCGGCCTGCGCCATCTCGACCGCCTCGCGGGTCTCGGTCAGCGTGCCGATCTGGTTGAGCTTGATCAGGATCGAGTTCGCGGCCTTCTCCCGGATGGCACGCGCCAGGCGCTCGGTGTTGGTCACCAGCAGATCGTCGCCCATGACCTGGATGCGATCCCCGAGCCGCTCCGTCAGCGCTGTCCAACCGGCCCAGTCGTCCTCGGCCAGGCCGTCCTCCAGGCTGACGATCGGATAGCGGCCGACCCAGTCGGCCCAGAAGGTGATCAGGTCGTCACTCGTGAGGGTGCGCTTCTCGCGGGTGAGGACGTAGCGCCCCTCGCTGTAGACCTCGGTCGCGGCAGGGTCGAGGGCGATCGCGATCTGCTCGCCCGGTCGGTAGCCGGCCCGTTGGATGGCCTCCAGTACCACGGCGATGGCGTCTTCGTTCGTCGCCAGGCTGGGGGCATAGCCGCCCTCGTCGCCCACGGTCGTGGCGAAGCCGCGCTGGTGGAGGAGCTCGCCGAGCGCGTGGAAGGTCTCTGCCGCCCAACGCAGCGCCTCGGCGAAGGTCGGCGCGCCGAGCGGCGCGATCATGAATTCCTGGAAATCGGTCGAGTCCTGGGCGTGCTTGCCGCCGTTCAGGATGTTCACCAGCGGCACGGGCAGGACGTGGGCGTCGTCGCCAAGGTACCGATACAGCGGCTGACCCTGTGCGGCGGCTGCCGCGTGAGCCGTGGCCAGCGACACGCCGAGCAGGGCATTGGCGCCCAGCCGCCCCTTGTTAGGTGAGCCATCGAGGTCGATCAGGGCGCGGTCGAGGCCGGGCTGGTCGAGCGCGTCCCGACCAGCCACCGCCTGGGCGATCTCGCCGTTGACGTTGCCGACCGCGCGCAGCACGCCCTTGCCGCCGTAGCGGGCGGAGTCGCCGTCGCGCAGCTCCACCGCCTCGTGGACGCCGGTCGAGGCTCCCGATGGGACGATGGCGCGGCCCCGGACGCCGCCATCGAGCCGCACCTCGACCTCGATCGTCGGGTTGCCGCGGGAGTCGAGCACCTCGCGCCCCTGGACCCCCGCGATGCCGGTGGTCATTTCGCCGGCGCGTCGCGGTCGGGCAGGGCCTCCACCCCGGGAAGCTTCTTTCCCTCGACGAACTCGAGCGATGCGCCTCCGCCGGTCGAGACGTGGCTCATCTGGTTGGTCAGGCCGAGCTTGTCGACGGCCGATACCGAATCGCCGCCGCCCACCACGGTGATCACCCCATCGGCCGTTCGCGAGGCCACGTAGTTGGCAATCGCGTCAGTGCCCTCAGCGAATGGGGCGATCTCGAAGATGCCCATCGGTCCATTCCAGAAGATCGTCCGCGCCTTGGCCAGGTGGGTCGTGTAGGTCTTCACCGTCTCAGGCCCGATGTCGACCACGGTCCAGTCCTTCGGCACGCCGTTGAGCGGGACGACCTGGCGCTGCGAGCGCGGGTGGATCTGGGCTGCGATGACCAGGTCGGTCGGGAGCATCAGGCGCACCCGCTTGCGCCGCGCCTCCGACATGATCCGTTCGGCGTTGCCCAGCTGCTCGGTCTCGACCAGGCTCTTGCCCATGGCGTAACCCTTGGCGGCCAGGAAGGTGTTGGCCATGCCACCGCCCACCAGGACCGCCTGGCACCGAGCCAGCAGCACTTCGAGCACCTCCAGCTTTCCGCTGATCTTGGCCCCGCCGATGATGGTGTGGAACGGCTTGGGTGGCTTGGCGAGCAGGTTGGAGAGGGCGGTCACCTCCTGCTCCAGCAGCAGCCCGGCGACGCTCGGCAGGAAGTGGGTGATCCCCTCTGTCGAGGCATGGGCCCGATGCGCCGAGCCAAAGGCGTCGTCGACGTAGATCTCGGCCATGTCGGCGAGCGCCTTGGCGAACCCAGGGTCGTTCGCCTCCTCCTCGCCATGGAAGCGCAGGTTCTCGAGCAGCAGCAGGTCGCCAGGGCGCAGCTTGCCGATCGCCACCTGGACGCCCGGACCAAGCGCGTCGCCGGTCATGCGCACGTTGCGGCCCAGCAGCTGGCCCAGCCGATCCGCCACGGGCTTGAGGCGCAGCGCGTCGTTGACCTTGCCCTTCGGCCGGCCAAGGTGGCTGGCCAGGATCACCGCGGCGCCCCGTTCAAGGAGGTAGCGGATAGTGGGCAGGCTGGCGCGGATGCGGGTGTCGTCGGTGATCCGCCCGTCGTCGAGCGGGACGTTGAGATCGGCGCGCAGGAAGACGCGCTTGCCCCGAACGTCGATATCCCGAACCGTCTGCTTGTTCATGCAGGCTACAGCCGGGCGGCCATGAAGCTGGCCAGGTCCGCCACGCGGCAGGAGTAGCCCCACTCGTTGTCGTACCAGGCGATGACCTTCAGCAGGTTGTCGCCCACCACCATGGTCGAGAGGCTGTCGACGATGCTGGATCGCTCGTCACCCTTGAAGTCCATGCTCACCAGCGGCTCGGCGGTGAAGCCGAGCAGCCCCTGCATCGGTCCGTCCGC
>DATCQR010000194.1:0-6525 GCA_036569405.1 Candidatus Limnocylindria bacterium | reverse complement strand
ATCGCGGCGCTGTCGAACGTGTACGGATTGAGGCCGAACGCACCGAAGACGACGGGACCGAAGATCCCGATGAGGTAGAAGAGCACCAGGACCACCAGGCAGATCATCGCGACCTTGTCGCGACGGAGACGCGCCCAGATGATCTGGCGCAGGCTCCGGCCGCCCGTGAGGGCAGCGCCCTGGAAGCCGGCGGCCGTTTCCTGAACCGCTGTCATGGTTGGGAGAGTATCCCTCGTAGAACGGCTATGGAGACGAATCCGTATCTGCTGGTGCTTGCGCATCTTCGAGCGCGAGGCACGATTCGGTCAAGTACGCATTTGATCGCGCTGACCGACCCTCATCTCTATTACTTCACCGTAGCCAACCAGGTTCAACTCCATTCCCGAAGCGCGGCCCTCAGCGCATACGTCCGGGGATCTGCGGTTCGGCGTCGCGCGTCGCTGTCTCTGTCGAGGTCCGCATGGGCCAGCCCGGCAGCGGGGGGTACGCCTGGGGCGCAACGTCTGCGCTCGAGAGCTCCGGAGGCCAGTCTCTCGCGTCCTCGAGGGGCGGGACGGCCCGCCTTGCCGCAGCGGCGACGAACGGCGACTGACTCATGGGCAGGAGCCTGGTATCCGGGGCCGTGGCAACGGCGAAAATCATGAAGCCGGCGGCTGCGGCGGCGGACACCATTCCTCTCCAGTGCATCACCCGGACCGCCCAGGACCGCACCGGGCGGTCAACCGTCCGACGGCGGACCAGCCCCCAGCTGGCCTCGGACGGAGCGAGGCCCTCCACCCGCTCGCCGAGTGCACGACGCAGGCTCTCGACCAGCTCGCGATCGATGCCCATCTCCCGTCGACAGTCCGCGCAGGACTCCAGGTGGGCAAGGTGCGGCCCAGAGCGAGGCGTGAGCTCCTCGCCCAGGGCGAACTGCTCCAGCAGCTGGCGACGAGCCTGGCTACAGCTCACTGTGGGACACCCTTGCACCGGCCGCCGTGCGCCGCTCCTTCGGGAGCCGCGATCGCAGCGCCTTGAGCGCGTAGTGCACGCGCGACTTCATGGTGCCCACGTTGCAACCCGCCATCTCAGCCGATTTGGCAAGCGAGTAGCCATGCAGGTAGTAGAGGATGACGGCGGTCTGCTGCTTCGGGGGCAGCGTGTCGATGGCGCGCTGGAGCACCTCGATGATCTCGCGGGACTCGACCACCTGGTCCGGTCTCGAGGTCAGGTCCGCCAGCCGGTTGCTGATCAGCGCGGTTATCGGCTCCAGGATCATCCTGCGGCGAGCGATACGGCTGTAGCACAGGTTGGTGGTCACGCGATGGAGCCACGGCAGCGGAGACCGATCGGTTCGCAGCCGATGCCTGGCACGGTAGGCCCTGACGAAGCAGTCCTGCAGGATCTCCTCGGCCAGGAACGGGTCGCGGGTGATCGCCAGCGCGGTGATGTAGACCGGCCGCTCATACGTGCGGAAGAACTCCTCGAACGCGTCGGGATCCCCCAACCTCATGCGCGCGACTAGCCCGTCCGGCTGCTCAGTGACCACCTGTACTCCGCGTACGATGCGCCGACTGGTGCGGAATCCTACCCCTTTCCCGCCGCCTGGGGTCGAGCACCAACCTCCTGCTGGACCGATGGAGGGGTCGACAGGGCGGCGAAGTCGTGCTTCAGATCGGGCCGGCGCGCCGCGGCTGCCTCGTCGAGGCGGCCGACCGGCGTGGTGCGCGGCGCCTGCTTGAGCTCGTCGGGGGCCGTCTCAGCCAGCGCCGCGATGCCGTGCATGATCTCGACGAATTCATCCAGCGTCTCAAGCGACTCCGTCTCGGTCGGCTCGATCATGAGCGCCTCCTCCACGATCAATGGGAAATAGATCGTGGGTGGATGGATCCGGTGATCGAGGATCGCCTTGGCGATGTCCAGGGTCGTGACCCCATGCTGCCGCTTCTGGCGCCGCCCGGAGAAGACGACCTCATGCTTGCAGATACGGTCGTAGGGCAGGTCGAATGCATCGGCCAGTCGGACGCGCAGGTAGTTGGCCGCCAGCACCGCATCGTTGCTCACCTCGCGCAGCCCGTCACCGCCGTTGCTGCGGATATAGGTATAGGCACGCACGAACATGCCGAAGTTGCCGGTGAAGGCGCGCACCTTGCCGATGCTGGTGGGCCTGGCTCCGGACTCCTCCAGCGCGAAGCTCGCCCCCGGGGTCGGACGGCCGGTCCAGGCGTTGCGGCGGACCTCCGCGGGCTCACCGGCCACCAGCAGCGGCAGCGGGGTGGGCAGGAATGGCGCCAGGCGCTCGCTGACCCCGATCGGTCCGGCCCCCGGACCGCCGCCGCCGTGGGGCGTCGAGAAGGTCTTGTGCAGGTTGAAGTGCATCACGTCGAAGCCGGCCTCGCCGGGCCGGAAGCGGCCGAGGATGGCGTTCAGGTTGGCCCCATCCATGTAGGCGATGGCGCCAGCCTCCTTGACGGCCGCCACCACCTGGTCGATCTGGTCCTCGAAGATGCCCAGGGTCGAGGGGTTGGTGATCATCAGCGCCGCGGTGTCCGGGCCGAGCGCCGCGCGCAGCGCCTCGAGATCGATCCCTCCACGGGGGTTGGACGGGATCGTGACGGCCGTGTAGCCGACCATCGTGGCCGTGGCCGGGTTCGTGCCATGCGAGCTGTCGGGGACGAGCACCTTGGTGCGCTGCTCGCCTTCCCCGCGCGACCGATGGTAGGCCCGCGTCATCAGGAGCCCGGTCAGCTCACCGTGGGCGCCGGCAGCGGGCTGCAGGCTGATGGCCGCGAAGCCGCTGATCTCCTTGAGGAGCTCGGCCAGCAGCCACTCGAGCTCCAGGCTGCCCTGCGCCAGCGGATCGGGGTCGAGCGGGTGCGAATCGGCCAGGCCGGGGAGACGGGCCGCCCATTCGTTGACCTTGGGGTTGTACTTCATGGTGCATGAGCCGAGCGGATAGAAGCCCAGCTCGATGGCGTGGTTCAGGTGGCTGAGCCGATTGAAGTGGCGCAGCAGGTCAAGCTCGGCGACTTCCGGCAGGCGTGGGGGCGTGGCACGGGCGGCGGCATCGGGGATCGGCGGCTGCCCGGCCGCGGCGGCCCGCGCGGCGCTGGACGGGGACGGATAGCGGACGGCGCGGCGGCCCGGTCGCGAGGAGTCAAAGATGAGCGGCTCGACGATCGTCAGCTCATCCCCCGCCTGGGGCGAGGTGAAGGCCGCGCCGCGACCCGAGGCGTCGCCCGCTGCCGGCCGCTCAAGCACGCTCATCGGGTGGACTCCAGCCCCGCGACGAGGGCTTCGACATCGGCATCGGTGGTCAGCTCGGTGGCGGCCAGCAGCAGCGTATCGGCCAGCTCGGGGTAGTCCGGCTGGAGGAGATAGCCCGCCACGATCCCCTGCTCGGCGAGGGCGGCGTGCCGCCGAGCGGCGTCGGAAATGCGGATCGCCACCTCGGCGAAGTACGGCTCGCTGAAGCGCCGCTGGCCGAGGCCGGCCGACTCGATCGCCGCTGCCGCGTGGCGCGCCTGGACCGCCGACATGTCCGCCACCTCGCGCAGCCCCTGGGGGCCAACCGCCGACAGGTAGGTCGCCGCGGCCAGTGCGCAGAGCGCCTGGTTGGTGCAGATGTTGCTCGCCGCCTTCTCACGGCGGATGTGCTGCTCGCGGGCCTGCAGGGTGAGCACGTAGCCCTTGCGCCCCTGCCCGTCTCGGGTTGCGCCCACCAGGCGGCCGGGCATCTGCCTGACGGTATCCATGCGGGAGGCCATGAGCCCTACGTATGGCCCGCCATACGATGGCGGGATACCGAGCGGCTGCCCCTCTGCGGCGACGATGTCGGCGCCGTAGGAACCCGGTGCGGCGAGCAGTGCCAGCGACGTCGGCTCCACGACCGCCACCATCAGGGCGCCGACCTGGTGCGCTGCGTCGGCCAGCTGCCCCATCGCCTCGATCCCGCCGAACATGTTGGGCTGCTGCGCGATCAGGCATGCGCAGTCGTCGGTCAGCGCGCCAGCGGCCACCTCCGGCGCAGTCACGCCGGTCCCGCCCTCCGACAGGTCGGCGGGCACTTCCACGACCTCGACACCGGGCCCGGCGCAGTAGGTGGCGAGCACGCGGCGCACCTGAGGGTTCACCGCAGTCGAGACGGCAACCTTGTGGCGACCGGTCAGGCGGCAGGCCATCAGCGCCGCCTCGGCCGTGGCGGTCGCGCCATCGTAATGCGAAGCGGTTGCGACCTCCATCCCGGTCAGCTCGCAGATCAGTGACTGGAACTCGTAGATGCTCTGAAGGGTCCCCTGGCTGACCTCCGGCTGATACGGCGTATACGAGGTGGAGAACTCAGCGCGTCCGATTACTTCGCTGACCACCGCCGGGACCAGGTGGCGGTAGACGCCGGCGCCCAGGAAGCTGACGCGCGGGATTCGGTTCTGGCCGGCCAGGCGCGCCAGCTCGGCACGAACCTCCTGCTCGGCCAATGGCGCGGGCAGGTCGAAGCGGGTGGAGCGCACGGCGGCGGGAATGTCCGCGAAGAGGTCGTCGACCGACTCGACCCCGATCGCCGCAAGCATCCGCTCGCGGTCGGCAGCGGTGTGCGGGGAGTAGGACATCAGCCGGCGGTGAGCTCCGCATAGGCGGCCGCGTCCAGGAGCTTGTCCATCTCCGCGGGGTCACCGAGGGCGATCTTAGCGATCCAGCCGCTCCCGAACGGATCAGTGTTGAGCAGCTCGGGGCTGGTGCGAAGGTCGGCGTTGACCTCGGCCACCTCGCCCGAGACCGGTGCGAACAGGTCGCTCACCGCCTTGACGCTCTCGACCACGCCAAAGCTCGAGAATTGCGCCAGGGTTGCCCCGACCTCCGGCAGCTCGACATAGACGATGTCGCCGAGCTCGTCGGCCGCGAAGCCGGTGATGCCGATGACGGCCACGGAGCCCTCCATGCGCACCCACTCGTGCTCACGGGAGTAGCGCCGGTCGTCTGGCGGGGTCGTGGACATCGGGCTCCTTCGAGGTTGTGCGGCCGTCGCGCGTCAGGCAGCGTCCGGCTTTGGGCGGCGGTAGAACGGCAACTTTACCTGCTCGGCTGGGTGCCGGCGCTCACGGACGAGCACCTCGAGCGCGGCACCGACGGCTGCGTCCGCGGCGGGGACGTAGGCCATGGCGATCCGCTCGCCGAGGGTCGGCGAGAGCGTTCCGCTCGTCACCACCCCGGCTTGCGCCCCGTCGACCAGCACCGGGTAGCCGTGACGGGCGATGGCGTCGTCCCGCATCACAAGCCCGACCAGCTTCCGCTGTGGACCGGTCTGCTGCACCGCGGCCAGGGCTCCGCGCCCGACGAATTCGCCCTTCTCCAGCTTGACCACCCGGCCGAGGTTGGCCTCGTACGGGTTGACCGATCGGTCCAGCTCGTTGCCGTACAGCGGCATCCCCGCCTCCAGGCGGAGCGTGTCGCGGCTGCCAAGCCCACAGGGTTGCAGCCCGATGTCCCTGCCCGTCGAGACGAGCGCGTCCCACAGGCGCTGGGCGCGGCGCGCGGCGCAGAACAGCTCGAAGCCGTCCTCCCCGGTGTAGCCCGTGCGGGCCACCAGGCACTCGGTGCCGGCGACCCTGCCCTGCATCGAGCGATAGTTACCAAGCGCGGAGAGATCGAGATCGGTGAGCCGGCCCAGCAGCTCCGCGGCCCTCGGTCCCTGGGGTGCGATCAGTGCGGTCTCGTCCGAGCGGTCCGCCACCTGCACATCGAAGTCGCCCTGGGCGCCGAGGGACTCCAGCTGCGCCAGCACCGCGTCGTGATTGGCGGCGTTGCACACGATCAGGTAGCCGTCCTCGACCCGGTACACGATCACGTCGTCGATGATCCCGCCGTCGGGAGCGCACAGCATCGAGTACTGGGCCTGGCCCGGCTCGAGCAGGCCGGGGTCGCTGACGACCGCATAGCGCGCAAAGGCGAGCGCCTCGGGTCCCGACAGGTGGATCTCTCCCATGTGCGACAGGTCGAAGAGGCCGACGGCACTGCGCACGGTGCGGTGCTCGTCGATGATCGAGGTGTACTGGACCGGCATCTCGTAGCCGGCGTAGCCAACCATCCGTGCGTGCAGCGCCAGGTGGCTGGCATGCAGCGGCGTGTGGCGCAGGAGCGCGGGGGCCTCGGTCATGACGGTGCCCCGCTGGCCGACAGCTCCGCCATCCCTCCGCGCGCCGTGAGCAGCTCGGCCGCGCGCTGCACGACCTCACGCTCCGTGGCGTGGGTCATCAGCTTCAGCGCCTCGTCGATCTGGAACCAGCCGACCTCGTCGAATTCGTGGTCGTGGTCCTCCAGGCGGCCGCCGATCGGACGCATCAGGAAGAAGTGGACGGTCTTGTGGAACCGCGTCCGGCCATGGACGAAGAAGTAGGTGATGGCACTGATCGGCTCCTCGATCTCGACCAGGAGGCCGGCCTCCTCGCTCGTCTCGCGAAGTGCCGTCTCGGCCAGGGTCTCGCCTGAGTTGGGCGTTCCCTTTGGAAGGGCCCAAAGTGGCGGCTGCCGACGGCGAACCAGGACGATCTC
>DATCQR010000193.1:0-4101 GCA_036569405.1 Candidatus Limnocylindria bacterium | reverse complement strand
ACCACGACCTTCGCGGCCTCCGGTCCGCCGCCGTGGGCGGCGAGCCTGCACAACCCGGCGGAGCTGTGGTTCGGCGAGCAGCTGGCCCAGGTCGGCCTGGTGGTCGCCGGGGCCGGGGTGGCAGCGGCTGCAGTCTCGATGCTGCTGCGCTTCATGCGCTCTCGTGGGGAGGAGCGCCAGCAGATCAAGTGGCTGGCCCTCGCGGCGGTTCCGGTGCTTGCCAGTTTTGGCGGCTTCGGCAACGTCTGGGTTTCGACTGTCGCGGTGTGCATATTCGTCCTGCCGATCACGCTCGCGATCCTGAAGTACCGGCTGTATGACCTGGACCTGGTTGTCAACCGCGCGCTCGTCTATGGCGCCTTGAGCGCATCGGTGGTGGCCGTCTACGTGGCGGTGGTCGGAGCCGCCGGGCTGCTCGCCTCCGGCCAGCGGCTGAACATCGTGTCGGTCCTGGCAACGCTGGCGGCTGCCCTGCTCGTGCTGCCGCTGCGGCAGCGGCTGCAGCGCCTGGTCGACCGCCTGCTCTACGGTCGGCGGCGGGAGCCGCTGAGCGTGGTGACCACGCTGGCACGCCGGCTGGAGTCGGCCGGCACGCCGGAAGACCTCCTTCGCGGCGCGGTGAGCGAGTTGGCGGACGCGCTCAAGCTGGATGGCCTCGAGGCCCGGTTGGCCGACGGGCAGATTGTCGCCAGCCATGGACATACGGGTGCTGACGCGGTGCGAACCCCGCTCATCCACCAGGGCTTGACGATCGGCGAGCTGGTCGCGACACCGCGCCGGGGCGAAAGTCTCTCCCCCCGCGACCAGCGATTCCTTCAAGACCTGGCGCCGCAGCTTGCGGTCGCGCTCCACGCTCTCCGGCTCACGGTCGACCTGCAGCGGTCGCGAGAACGGCTGGTGTTCGTGCAGGAGGAGGAGCGGCGCCGCATCCGACGTGACCTGCACGACAGCCTCGGGCCCACCCTGACCGCGGTCGCGTTCCAGGCGGACGCGGCTCGCAACCTGGTCGAAAGGGACCCCCAGACCGCCATCCAGCTGCTGGGCGAGCTGCGGACGGAGGTGAGCTCGGCCATCGCGGAGATCCGGAGGCTCGTCGATGGGCTGCGCCCGCCGGCGCTCGACGAGGTCGGCCTGGTTGAGGCCCTCCGCCAGCAAGCCGGACGGTTTGCCGAGGCACGGCAGGATGGCAGCCTCGCGGTTGAGGTCAGTGCGCCGGGCGGTGTGGATGGCCTGCCGGCGGCGATCGAGGTGGCGGCCTACCGCATCGCCGCCGAGGCCATCAACAACGCGGCCCGCCACGCACATGCGTCACGCTGCCGCGTTCGGTTGAGCGCCGGCGAAGCCCTGGAGGTCGAGGTGGTCGACGATGGTTCGGGTTGGCAGGCCGGCGCTCGGGCCGGCGTGGGCCTGGCCTCGATGCGCGAGCGAGCCGAGGAGCTGGGCGGCACCCTTGTGTTGAGCGCCGCTCCCGGCGGCGGCAGCCGGGTGCTGGCGTCGATCCCGCTGAAGGCGCGCCGGCCGTGATCCGCGTCCTCATCGCTGACGACCACCCTCTCGTGCGGAGCGGGCTCAAGGCGCTGCTCGCCTCGGTGGAAGGCATCGAGGTCGTGGGCGAAGCCGCCGATGGAGGGGCGACGGTCGAGCTCGCGCTTCGCGAGAGGCCGGACGTGGTCGTGATGGACATCCAGATGCCCGGCCAGGACGGGATCGAAGCCACCCGCCGGCTGGCTGCCGAGGCGCCTCAGGTGGGAGTGCTCGTCCTGACCATGCACGAGGACGACGAGTCGGTCTTTGCGGCCATGCGGGCGGGAGCTCGCGGCTACGTCCTCAAGGGAGCTGAGCAGGAGGAGATCGTGGGGGCCATCCACGCGGTGAGCCGCGGGGAGGCGATCTTTGGTCCGGGAGTCGCCCAGCGGGTGCTCCGGCTGTTCAGCCAGGAGAGGCCGCCCGCGCCCTTCCCCGAACTGACCGCTCGAGAGCGGGAGACCCTCGACCTGATGGCCGCTGGGGCCAGCAACCGGGAGATCGCTCGCAAGCTCTTTCTCAGCCCCAAGACGGTGAGCAACAACGTCTCCTACATCCTGGGCAAGCTCCAGGTGGCAGACCGATCGAAAGCGATCGTGCGAGCGCGACGGTCGGGGCTCGGTCGCGACGGCAGCGAGGCCGGCTGACCGGAAATCATCGAAAACCCTGAACCTTCGATCGATCAGGATCCACGCAGGGTTCGGTCCATCTGGCTCAGGAGCAGGCGCTCGGGCATGAGACGGGCCGCCAGGTTGCGGACGTTTCTCAAGAGCCGGCTCTCCGTCTGGACGGTCGCCGAGATCTGGCGGGAGAGGCGGACGAGCTCGTTGGCCCGGTTCAACCGCAAGCGCTGGTAGGCGGCCAGGCCCGCGTCGATCGGCCGCCCCTCGGCCAGCGCCGCGCCAAGCGCGGCTGCGTCCTCCAGCGCCTGGCATGCTCCCTGGGCAGCGTTGGGGGCCATCGGGTGAGCGGCATCGCCCAGCAGTGCCACCGGCCCATCGAGCCAGCGGCGAGCCGGTGGGCGATCGTAGAGGTCGTTGCGGAGGATGGCATCGGGCGGGGTGCTCGCGATGACGTCGGCGATCGGCGCTTCCCAGCCGCCGAAACGGTCGAGCAAAGCCTGGATGCGTGCAGCACCAGGCGGATCAACGCCGCCGAGGGCCGCGTTGGCCGTCGCAAACCAGTAGACGCTGCGCCCCATCGGCAGGACGCCGAACTCCCCACCGGGCCCCCACCAGTTGAGTCCCTGGCCACCCTGCAAGCCGCTGCCGGCCAGGTCGGTGGTCGCGCGCCACGCGGTGCAGCCGAGATAGCGCGGTTCCCCATCCTCGAGCATCTGGGCGCGCACGGCCGAGCGCAGCCCATCCGCCCCGATCAGCAGGTCCGCCTCCAGTCTCCTGCCGTCGCGAAGCTTCACCGTCACCTGGCCGGTGCCGATCTCGTACCCGGTCACCTCCGACGCCGCGGTCACCCGATCTCGGCCGAGGGTCTCGATGAGGAGCGAGTGCAAGTCGCTCCGCGCGACGACCATGACTTCCGAGCCGTAGCGCTCGCGGTAGCTGCCGATCCGCGTTTCGCTGAGGTGGCGACCGCCCGAGGTGCGAAGGTTGATGCCCTGCAGGCCGCTCATCGCCAGGGCGGGAACGCCGAGGGCTTCCAGGGCGCGAACCCCGTTGGGCTGGATCACGATCCCGGAGCCGACCTCTCGCGGCGCCGGTGAACGCTCGAGGACGGTGACCTCGAAGCCGATCCGGCGCAGCGCGATGCCCGCGGCAAGCCCACCGATCCCAGCCCCGGCCACGATTGCCCGCGTCCCCTTCATTGCTGTCGGCTCAGCCGCAGGTGCTCCGGCTCAAGGTGTGTCGGGCATCAGCAACGTCGCTGCGACACCAGCATGGTCGGAGGGCCACAATCCCGACCGCGTCCGGTCGGCTGTCGTGTTCCCGATCCGGGTGGCATCCGACACGGTGACGCCGTTGCGAATGAGCACTAGGTCGATGCGCTCCGAAAGCACTGTGACGACACATCCTTCCGCTCCTTTTTCATGGCGTAACCCGGTCCATCTCAGTTGACGACGGCGGCGCGGGTCCACATCTCCGTGAGGCCGTCTGGGCCAAAGGCGGCCTTCGAGATGAATGCGATGGCGCCGGACTCGGCGATCCGTGGTGCGAATTCCTCGCGGTCGTAGGTGGAGAGGAGCAGAACGGCGACTTTCGGGTAAGCCTCCCGGATGCGGCGGCTTGCCTCCAGCCCGTCGATGCCAGGCAGATGGACGTCCATCAGGACCAGGTCGGGGTGCAGCAGGCCGGCAGCCAGGACCGACTCCTCGCCGGTGTCTGACTCACCCACGACTTCGAAGCCCTGGGTCGCGTTGACGACCTCTCGCGCCGCGGCGCGAAAGGCTTCCTGGTCGTCGCAGATCAAGACTCGTACGGCCATGTTCTCTTTCCGCAGCGTAGCCCTGAGGCTGCGCGCGCCCAATGGTGCCTGCACCATTTCAATTGGTGGGGCCAGCCCTATCCTGTGTGCGATGCCGATCAGGGTCGTGCTCGCGGACGACAGCTTCATCGTCCGGGA
>DATCQR010000192.1:0-1711 GCA_036569405.1 Candidatus Limnocylindria bacterium | reverse complement strand
GAGTCAGTAAGCCCTCAGGCTGCGCCGCACAGGACGCCCACCGCATCGACGCACGCCTCCCGATCGGCGGGGAGCAGGTCGACCCGCTCGCCCGCCTCGGCCTGGATCAGCCACTCGGTCCCCGGCACGGGCCGGACGGCGATGCGCGCCGCCGGCGCCCGCTCGCGCAGGAAGGCGACCACCGGACCCAGTCCCGCATCGCCGTATTCCTGCCGGATCGCGCCGGTGTCGACGAGGACAAGGTCAGGGGAGCGCAGCACGACCGCCTGGTGCAGTCGCGCGGCATCGTTGTAGAAGAAGGCAAGGGCACGCCTGACCCGTCCCTCGACCGCGTCTGCCAGGTCGTGGTCCCGGGTCAGGCAGTACAACAGGATCTCGTGCGACGGGTCTGGCCTGAAATCCATCGTCTCCGAAGCCTATCACCCGACCGCGCATCGGCCTGATCGGGGCCGGGCGCTACAATTCCGGGCCCATGGCCACCACCACGCCAGCGCGGCGACGCGCGGACCGCGACCTGAGCGCCCCGCGCCACCAAGCGCTCGGCAGCCTCCTGGGACGTGTCTGGGCGGTGGATCAGGTTGGGGTCGAGGAGCGCGCCGCGTCCCTCGCCAAGCGCAGCATCAAGCGCGAGTCGAAGCTGTGGGCGCTCGACCTGGCGATCCGGATGGTCGACCTGACCACGCTGGAGGGGAAGGACACGCCGGGCAAGATCCGCGCCCTGGCCGGCAAGGCCCGCCGCCCCGATCCCACTGATCCGAGCATCCCCAGCGTGGCTGCCCTGTGCGTCTACCCGAACATGATCGCCACCGCCAAGGCCGCGCTGGCCGGATCGAGCGTCAAGGTCGTGTCGGTGGCCACCTACTTCCCGTCCGGACAGGCTGCGCTCGCGGTCAAGCTGGATGACGTTCGCCAGGCGGTGACGGCGGGCGCGGACGAGATCGACATGGTGATCGACCGCGGCGCCTTCCTGTCCGGCCACTACGCCCAGGTCTTCGACGAGATCGTGGCCGTCAAGGAGGCGACCGGCGACCACCACTTGAAGGTGATTCTCGAGACCGGGGAGCTGGAGACCTACGACAACGTGCGGCGTGCATCGGTCCTGGCCATGGCCGCTGGAGCGGACTTCATCAAGACCTCGACCGGCAAGGTGCAGCCCGCGGCGACCCTGCCGGTGACGCTGGTCATGCTCGAGGCGATCCGCGACTTCTACGCACAGACCGGGCGCGCAGTCGGCATGAAGCCCGCCGGCGGCATCCGGACCGCCAAGGAGGCCATCTCGTACCTGACGGTGCTGTACGAGACGCTCGGGCCGGACTGGATGACTCCGGACAGGTTCCGCTTCGGCGCCTCGACCCTCCTCAACGACCTGCTGATGCAGGTTCGCAAGGAACGTACCGGCCGCTACTCGGGGGGTGACTATTTCACCCTCGACTGAGCCGATGGTCGAGGTTGCTCCCGGCACCATCGTGGTCTTCAGCGACATCGGCTGCCCTTGGGCGCACGTCGCCGTGTGGCGCCTGCATGACGCGCGGCGGCGCCTGGGACTCGACGGTCGCGTCGCCTTCGACCATCGTGTCTTCCCGCTGGAGCTCTTCAACTCGCAGCCGACCCCCCGCGACGAGCTGGCCGTGGAGTGGGAGGCCTGCGCCGCGCTCACGCCTCGCGCCGGCTGGCAGGCCTGGAGCGCGCCGGATTGGGCGTGGCCGGCGAC
>DATCQR010000191.1:0-4701 GCA_036569405.1 Candidatus Limnocylindria bacterium | reverse complement strand
CCCGCCGATCGCTTCGAGGCATCGGTCCGCATTCGGCACCGCGGCGCTGAGGTGCCATGCGAGGTCACCGTGGTCGGGGACGAGCGGCTGCTGGTCGAGACCTCCGAGCCGGTGTGGGCACCGGCGCCGGGGCAGGCCGCGGTCCTGTACGACGGAGAGGAGTGCCTCGGCGGCGGTCGTATCGCCCGCGCGACATGACGCCCTGGATGGTGCTCACCGTCTTCGTGGCGGCGATCAACCTGATGATCTTCATTGCGCTCCGCGGTCGCTGGGACAGACGGCTGGCGATCCTGGCCCTTGCGTCGCTGCTGGGCACGGCGACAGGAAACGCGATCGGGGCGCGAACCGGCCTCGAGCTGGTGCGCATCGGCGACTTCCATCTGCTTGCCGCCTGCCTGCTCGCGCAGCTCGCCATGCTGGCCACCGATCTGCTGGCGCAGCTCGGGCCCTCGCGGCCGCCTCCAGAACGTCAGGCCCGCGGTAGTCGGGACGGGGAGCGAACGGATCGGTAGAATCAGCGGACGCAAACGCTAGGGACGGGCAACTAGCCATGAAGGATTCCGGGTTCGGCAGCTTCCTCGCAGGGGTCGTGATCGGTGGGCTCATCGGCGCGGCGATCGGGCTCCTGCTTGCCCCTCGAACGGGTGACGAGACTCGCGAACAGGTCGGTGAGTTCGTTGGCGAGAAGCGGGCAGCCATCGGCGAGGCCATCAACGAGGGTCGCGCGGCGGCCGAGAAGGCACGCGCCGAGATGATGTCCGCGTACGATGCCGGCGGCGGGGAGCCTGCGCCGGAGGGCGCTGCCTCCTGACCGGCCATTCGCGCGAAGTCACGCACGAGGAGTCGAGAGCCGGTCGTAGCCGGCTCTCGTGGTGAGTTAGGGGTCACAGGGCAGGACCGATGCCGGAGCTTCAGGCCGCCGAGATCCGCGAGCGCTTCCAGCGCTTCTTCGAGGCGCGCGGCCACACCCGTGTGCCGCCGGCCCCGCTCCTTGCCCGCGATGACCCCACGCTGCTCTTCGTCAACTCGGGCATGGTCCAGTTCAAGCGCGTGCTGACCGGCGAGGAGAGGCGCGACTACACGCGCGCCGTGGACGCCCAGCCCTGCCTGCGGGTGGCGGGCAAGCACAACGACTTCGAAGAGGTCGGCCGCACGCCGCGCCACCAGACCCTCTTCGAGATGCTCGGCAACTGGAGCTTCGGCGACTATTTCAAGCGCGAGGCGATCCACTGGGCGTGGGAGTTCCTGACGGTGGAGCTGGGGATCCCCGCCGAGCGAATCGCTGCCACCACCTATACCGATGACGACGAGGCACGGCGCATCTGGAGCGACGAGATCGGGCTCCCGCCCGAGCGGATGGCGCAGTGGGGCAACATCGCAGTGGGCGACGACCATAACTTCTGGTCGATGGGCGAGACCGGCCCCTGCGGGCCGTGCAGCGAGCTGCACTACGACCGCGGCGCGGAGCTTTCGGAGGGGCCGGAGTGCATCCCTGACCACTCGGAGACCTGCCCCCGCTGGCTTGAGATCTGGAACCTGGTCTTCATGCAGTTCGACCGAGCGGCCGACGGGACGCTGACGCCCCTCCCGTTCCCCAGCGTCGACACCGGGATGGGCCTCGAACGGATGGCCAGCGCCGTCCAGGGGGTCGACAGCAACTATCGCACCGACCTGTTCACGCCGATCATCGACCGGCTGGCGCAGCACCTGGGCCACGATCCGCAGAACGTGGAGAGCGAGCGCTTCAGCTACCAGGTGGTCGCCGACCACAGCCGGGCGATGACATTCCTGATCGGTGAAGGCCTGAAGCCGTCGAACGAGGGGCCGGGCTACGTCCTGCGCCGGATCATGCGTCGCGCCGTGCGGCACCTGCGCCTGATGGGAATCCGGCAGCCGGTGCTCGCCGAGACATGCGGGAGCGTCATCGAGGTGATGGGCGGCGCCTACCCCTACCTCGTCGAGAGGCGTGATGAGATCCTGGCCGCGGTCGATGTGGAGGAGCGCAAGTTCGCGCGGACCCTCGAGGCGGGGAGCGAGCGCCTGGCCGCCCTGGTCGAGGCCGCCGGGCCGGAGGGCGCGATCTCCGGCGACGATGCGTTTCGCCTCCACGACACCTTCGGCTTTCCGATCGACCTGACCGTGGAGATCGCCGCGGAGCGTGGCGTGACCGTCGACCGTGAAGGGTTCGAGGCAGCCATGGAGGAACAGCGCGAACGTTCGCGGGGCTCCCGCGCCGGCCGGTTCGCGCCGCAGCCCGGGGTCGAAGGCCTGCGCAGCGAGTTCATCGGCTATCCCAATGAGACATCGGCAGATGGCATCGCCGTGCTGCTGGTTGTGGAGGGCGACGGGTCCGCCCAGGTCGTCCTCGAGAAGACACCGTTCTACGCGGAGGGCGGCGGCCAGATCGGCGACCGCGGGGAACTCGTCGGTGAGCGAGGCCGGCTCCTGGTCGAGGACACCCAGCGTGCGGGCGAGGCGATCGTGCATGTCGGGAAGCTGGAGGGGTCGCTCGCGGCGGGCGACCGTGTCAATGCCCGCGTTGACGAGGAGCGGCGTTCGGGCGCGGCGCGCAACCACACCGCCACGCATCTGCTGCACCGTGCGCTCCGCGAGGTGCTCGGGGAGCAGGCCAAGCAGGCAGGCAGCTGGGTCGGGCCCGATGGGCTTCGGTTCGACTTTCCTGCGGATGCGGCCACTCCCCGTGAGGCGCAACGCGACGTCGAGCGTCGCGTGAACGCCCAGATCCGGCGCAACGCGGTAGTGACGCCGACCGAGATGTCATTGGCTGAGGCGCAGGGGATCGGCGCCGACATGTTCTTCGGCGAGAAGTACGCGCCTGAGCGGGTTCGCGTGGTCCGTGTCGACGGCTACAGCGCGGAGCTGTGCGGTGGCACCCACGTTGCGGCCACCGGGCAGATCGGCTCCTTCCGGATCACCGGCGAGGCGAGCATCGGCACCGGATTGCGGCGCATCGAGGCCGTCAGCGGCGCGGCGGCCGATGAGCTGGTCGCCACTCGGCTCGATGCGCTGCACGAGGCGGCGCAGCTGCTCGGTGCGCCCGAGGACCAGGTTGCGAGTCGGATCGAGGCGCTGCAGGCGCGCCTGCGGGAGGCGGAGAAGGGCGGCACCAAGGCCACCGGATCGCGGCTCGACGCTGCGGCGGCCCTGGCCAATGCACAGGTGGCCGGTGAGGCGAAGGTGATTGTCGAGCGCTATCCGGACGCGGATGGCGCCGCGCTCCGCGTCCTGGCCGACGACCTGCGGGCGGCGACCGGACGCTTCGTGGCAGTGGTCGCCGGCGATCGCGGCGGCCCGTCGATCCTGGTCGGCGCCAGCCGCGACCTCGTCGGGGAAGGCTTCGACGCCTCGGCGATCGTCCGCGAAGTGGCACCGATGATCGCTGGTGGGGGTGGCGGTCGCGCGGAGCTGGCCCAGGCTGGAGGCAAGGATCTCGCCGGACTTGACGAGGCGCTGCGCGAGGGAGCGCGCCTTGCGCTCGAGGCGCTCCAGCGGATCGAGAACGGCTGACGGTGCAGGACCGGCTGAGAAGCCTCGTCGAGCGCCTGACCAGGGTCACTGGGGGCTCGGCTGGCGGTCCGCCGGCGCTGGTCGCGCTCGATGTCGGGACGGAGTTCGCCAAGGCCCTCGTGCTGGCCATCACGCCCGACGAGGAGGGGCGACTGGTCGGATCGGTCCGCGGCTCGGGAAGGCAGCGCCAGGGACTGACTCACATGCAGTCAGGGACGGTCAGTGACATCGACGCGGTCGTGGCCAACTGCTCGCGCGCCCTCAATGAGGCACGAGAGATGGCGGGCCTGCATGCGACATCGGCGGTGATCGGCATCGCCGGGGAGCTGGTCAAGGGCACGACCTCGAATGGAGCGGTGCGCCGGGAAGCTCCGCACGTGCCCATGACAGAGAAGGAGCTGCAGCAGATCGTCGAGCAGGTGCAGATCGAGGCGCTGGCCGATGCGGAGCGCCGGATCGCCTGGGAGAGCGGGGTCGAGCGCATGGACGTGCGGCTGGTGCATGCCGCCGTCGTCGAGCTCAAGATCGACGGCTACCCGGTCAGCAACCCGATCGGCTTCACCGGGGCGCAGCTCGAGCTGTCGGTCTTCAATGCCTTCGCGCCGATGGTGCACCTGGGAGCGCTGCAATCCGTGGCGAGCCAGCTCGGCCTGAAACTGCTCGGCGTGATCGCCGAGCCGTACGCGGTGGCCACCTGCCTCGACCCCGGCGAGCTGGGCGATGCCGGCGCAGTCTTCGTCGACATCGGCGGGGGGACGACCGACGTGGCGCTGGTCCGCCACGGGGGCGTCTCGGGGACGAAGATGCTGGCGCTCGGCGGCAGGGCATTCACCAAGGGACTTGCCGAGCGCTTTGCGCTCTCCTTCTCGCGTGCCGAGTCACTGAAGCTGGCGGCCGCGGAGGGCGAGCTGCCCGAGCAGGTCGATCGCGCGACGCTGGCCGAGGCCCTGGCCGAAGATGCGGCCGTATGGCTGGGTGGCGTGGAGCTGATGATCAGCGACCTGGCGGAGGGTGAGCTGCTGCCCGGCCGCGTCTACCTGTGCGGCGGGGGTGCGGAGCTGCCCCAGATCGCGGCTGCCCTGGATGGCGACGAATGGTGGCATCGGCTTCCCTTTGCGCGAAAGCCCCAGGTTCGGCCGCTCTCCCCGGCGGACGTGGTGGGACTCCACGATG
>DATCQR010000190.1:0-2907 GCA_036569405.1 Candidatus Limnocylindria bacterium | reverse complement strand
GCCTCGATCAGCAGCTCCTCGAAGGTGCGGCCCGGGCCGGCCGGGGGCGTCACCAGCCGGGTGACGATGACGGCCCTGGGATGCACTCGATCGGACTCGAGCTCGTTCGGATCGATCCGGTAGTTGCCCACCATCGGGTGAGTGAGAATCACGATCTGGCCGGCGTACGAGGGATCGGTCAGGATCTCGCCCCAGCCTGTGGCGGCGGTCGAGAAGATCAGGTCGCCCTCGGCGGGGCCTCCCGCACCTCGGAGGCGACCGCGGAGGGCCGTGCCGCCCTCGAGCGCAAGCACCCCTGACGACAAGAACGACGCCGGCCGCTCGGTGGCGGTTGGCGTCGTGGATTCGCGGGTCAGGCTGGTGCGCAAGGATCGCTCCTTTCCGGCCTCGCAGTGCCGGGCTTAAAGGACGGTCGCAGTGTAGCGCAGGCGTGGCGCATCCGAGGGCCATCGGCGCGGTACCATCGCCAGCCTCGACACCATCAGCAGGAGTCCCGCCCATGACCAGCCGCGCCGCAACCCTGGCCGATGTCGCTGTCCCGGCTATCGGCTCAACCGAGGCGTCCCGTTGGCTGCGCGCGGCGCTCCTTGTCGGCGCCGGTGCCGCGCTCACCGCCGTTTCTGCCCAGATCGTGTGGTTCGCGCCCTGGAACCCGCTCGTGCCGTATACCTTCCAGACGGCCGCGGTGCTGTTGGTGGGAACCGCCCTCGGGTCGCGCCTCGGCCTGGCGGCGATGCTGCTTTATGTCGCCCTGGGGGCCGCGGGACTCGGCGTCTTCGCCGATGGGTCGTCGGGGCTTGCCGCCGACGGGGCGTTGAGGGCGAGCGTCGGATACCTGGGCGGCTTCATCCTGGCCGGGGCACTCGTCGGCTGGCTCGCGGAGCGCGGCTGGGATCGGTCACCGGCCTCCACGATCGGGCTCATGGTGTTCGGCAACCTCGTCATCTACGCCGTTGGCGTGCCGGTCCTGATTGCCATCACCGGGCTGGACCTGGCCACCGCTTTGCAGGTAGGTGCGCTCGACTTCGTGCCGTGGGACCTGATCAAGGTCGCCGCGGCGGCAGCGCTGCTGCCACTGGCCTGGCGGGCACTTGGGTCGGGCGACAGACGAGGCTAGCCAGTTACTCGGTCGACGCCGATCGCGTCCGGTTTCGCAGCCCGGGCACCAGCCGCCAGGCCAGCAGCAGGACGACCCCCAGCACGATGAGGGCCGGCAGCCAGACGATCGCGAACCAGATCACACCGTTCCCGACCGACTGGGCAGCACCGACCAGCGCCGCGAAGGCGTCAGACACGGTCTTGCCGGGATCCCAGCTGCCGGCGGTCTGCTGAAGTGCGCTCGGCGCCAGGGTGACGGTCAGGGTGGACAGATCGGCCAACCCGTTCAGCTCCTTGAGCTGAGCCTGCAGCTGCTCGATCTGGCCCCGCACCTCGTCCAGGCGAAGCTGCACGGCAAGGATGTCCTCGACCTTGACCGCCTTGGCGATCAGGGCTCGGTACTGCGTCTCGGATGCCTGGAGGTTCTCCAGACGCGCCTCGAGATCGACCACCGCGGTGGTCACGTCGTCCTCCCGCGTCGCCTCGACGACGACGCCGCCGAGCTTGTGGAGGCGCGACAGGGTGTCGTCGAATCGTGCAGCGGGGATGCGCAGGGTCAGCGTCGCTGACTCGTCCTTCGTTCCGGACTGCGATCCGCCCACATAGCCGCCGAGCTCCACCGCCAACGCCCGCACGCGACCCAGCGCAGCGGCGACGTCGGGCACCTCGATGGTGATCTCCCCGGTCTTGACGATCTTCTGGTCGGCGAGGCTGGCGACCTGCTTTCCGTCAGCCCCGGTCACGGTCCCCGGTGCCGGCAGGCCCCCGACGTCGCGGCCGTCCGCGGGCTGCCCGCCGGGCACGGCACCGCCACCCTTGAGGTCTTCGCCCACGTTCTGGAAGGCAGTGCTTGCCGCTGAGCACGCGGCGACCGCAAACGCCAGGACAAGCAGGCTCAGGATCGCCAATGATCGCGCGGAGTGGCGTCGCGGGGATTGGCGTCGCGGGGAGCGCCGAGCGGGGCTGGGCATCGGTCCGTCCTCCAGGTGCTGAAGTTATGTGTCCACCACTCGGACGCGGGCGGTGACTCGCTCGTTCCCCTCCTCGGCTACGATCGACGTCATGACACCCATTGATGACGCCGCGGCGCGAGCCGATATGGCGGCCGCTGACTTCGATTCCGGCTGGGTGCGAGACCACCTGGCCGATGAGCGGCGCAAGGCGAGCCTGTTGGGCGAGATCCGCGAGGCAATCTTCGGGGCGCAGGACGGGCTGGTCAGCACGCTGGCGGTGGTAAGCACCGTCGCCGGCGCCTCGGCGGACCGGGTTCCCGTGCTGATCGCCGGCATCGCCACCGGCCTGGCGGGCGTCTTCAGCATGGCCGCCGGCGAGTACATGAGCAGCAAGAGCCAGCGCGAGATCTTCGTGGCGCAGATCGCGGGCGAACGTGAAGAGGTTTCTGAGCGCCCGGGCGAGGCCGAGGCGGAGATGGCCTACATGTTCGAGGAGGACGGCCTGCCACGACACGAGGCGTCATCGGTCGCGGGCGTCATCGCGGCGCATCCCGACGTGCTCCTTAAGACGATGGTCGAGAAGGAGCTTGGGCTCACCGGCGAGCACGCTGAGGGGAGCCCGTTCCAGGGGGCCCTGGTGATGGGCACCAGCTTTGGCCTTGGCTCGATCGTGCCCGTGCTGGCATATCTGATCCTGCCGATCGAGGCCGCAACCTGGGCTGCGGTGGTCGCAAGCGCCGCGGTGCTGTTCGGAATCGGTGTGCTGAAGAGCCGATGGACGCGGCAGCCGTGGCTGCGTTCGGGGCTCGAGATCCTGGTGCTGGGTGCCTTCGCCGGCATCGCCGGATTCTTGTTC
>DATCQR010000189.1:0-3686 GCA_036569405.1 Candidatus Limnocylindria bacterium | reverse complement strand
CGGAGTGGAAGGACCTGCGCTGCCCGTGCCACGGGGCCAGCTTCAACCTGGCTGGTCAGCTCGCCAATGGAAGCGAGGGCTGGTCGTCCGGCAGCGGCTACCGGGGCGACGAGCAGGCCTATCCGATTGACCTGCCGCCGCTGGTGCGCCCCGAGATAAAGGTCTCCGGCGAGACCGTGCTGGTCTGGACGGCGAAGGCCTAGCCGGTCACCAGCTGGAGCAGGTAGCCGATGACGTACGGCACCGCCAGCGCGACGACCACGGCGGTCAATGCCAGCCCAACGTAGAGCAGGTAGCGCAGGTTCGGCGGTGCAGGGCGCTCCGGTGGCGGGGTGGTGCGCCGGGCGAGGTGCGTCGGGCGCCGAGGACGCTGGTGCTCGTACGTGTGCGGATGCGTCTCGCTCATGTGGTGCTTCAGCCTAGCCGCTCGAGGCTAGCCACGATCTCTCGAAGTCGCGCATGCCGCTCCTCGCGCTCGGAGGCGTATCGCTCGATCGCCTCGAGGATGTGGCCCGGCCCCAGGTGGGCCTCGTCCATGACCTCGTCGACGGTGCCGCCGGTACGCCATCGATTGTCCCAATCCGATGACAGCGAGTACTCCTTCGCGATCGGCCCTTCGACGAAATCGGTCATGAGCTTGAAGGCGCGGTTGGTGATGGCCATGCCGCTCCACCTGTCCGAGGCGGAGCAGATGCCGTCCCGGTATGCCTCGTCCTGCCGTCGGAAGAGCTGCGGCGAGATGCAGGCCACGATCCGCACGTTGATGCCGCGCTCATCCAGCTGCGGCAGCGCCTTGACCACGCTGGCGGTCGTGACGGTGCCCTGCACGTAGACCGTGCCGGCGGACGGCGTGCCAGCCGCCACATCCCGGATCAGATACGCCCCGCGAGCCGCCTCGAAGTGCGACGCCATGCCCAGCACTGCGCGGTCGGGAATGTCGACCGCTGGCCGGGTCAGGTGCAGGGCGATGATCGGCACATCGGTCGCCAGGGCAGCCGCCAGGACGACCGGCACCTCGTTGTACTCCCAGGGGTGCAGGTCGATGACGTGCCCCTCCGGGAAGAGCTGCGTGACGCCCGTCTCGTAGATCCCGAAGTGCGTGCGCGAGTCCTCGGCCGTCTCGGGCCCGGAGTGCCCCGCCACCCAGATCACCTTGCCGACCTTCAGCTCACAGTCCTGCGCGAGCTGGCTGAAGAGGCGCATCGGTCCGTACTTGAGGTACGAGAACGAGCCATAGGTCGAGCAGGCAGCCCAGAAACCGTTGAAGGAGGTCATGGGGTCATCCGCCAGGTTGACAGTGGCGATCCCGACCGTCACGCCGGAGTTCGTGAACTCGGTGATCTGCTGCGGCAGCAGCGCGCCGCGCGGGTTCGTGTCGCGCTGGTACCAGCCCCAGCCGGGCATGTCGCCGAAGTCCTTGGCGAAGCCGGCAATGTTGGTCGACTCCGCCAGGTCCGCCGAGCAAACGATAAACAGCGGCCGCCCGTACTCCTGCTTCGCGTAGGCATTGACCCATGAGCCCCAGGTGGCCAGCGCAGCCCGGTTCGGAGCCTTCTCGCCGGGCGCCTTCCACATCTCGGCGGGATAGGCGTGCGCGTCGGTGAGCCGCTTGTCGCTGAAGATCTCGGCGCCACGCCCGCCCAGGTTGAAACCCTCGACCTGGTCCGGCACGAGCCCCGCCACTTCGACCAGCCGGTCGCTGATGGCATCCACCAGCTCGGTGTTGGCTCGCAGGACGCCCATCGCCACCCCGAAGTTGTCGCGGGCCTGCGCCTGCTGCTCCTTCGCGTCAGCGGGTGCCGGCTCGTCCACGCCGGCGTACTCGACCCCGTGGCGGGCCATGAACTCCTTGCGCACCGCCCAGAACTCGGGCGAGTTCATGAGGTGCGGAGTGCCGTGGCTCTTGTTGTCGTACTTGCCGTAGCCACGCCCCTTGCGGGTCTTGAACCAGGCGACCGATGGAACGCGATCCGGGTTCTCGCCCCGCGCCGCCTCCAGCACCGCGCGCGTCACGGGACCCCATTCCGAGCCCTCCATGGTCCCCGTCACGCGCCAGGAATAGGCGTTGAACCAGGACTCGGGGGTGCCGGGCACCACGCTCGAGATCGCCGGGTCGTCGATCCCGTAGTCGTTCCAGTCGAGCAGGTAGACGAGGTTGTTGAGTCCCAGCCCCCAGGCCGAGTTGCGGGTCTCGTGGCTGGCGCCGGGGGTCAGGCCACCCTCACCCTCGACCGTGAAGACCTTGACCTCCCCGGCGCCGGCGAGCTTGAGCGCCACCGCCTCACCGGCGGAAGGCGGCTGGCCGTGACCGGACGGCCCGGTGTTGAACTTGATGAAGAGGGTCTTGCCCTCCATCTCGGCGTGGCCGGGCAGCCCGCCGCGCCGGCGCAGCTTGAGCAGGTCCTCCCAGGTGAGCGCCCAGCGACCGTCATCGGGGAAGGCGAAGGCGGGATCCGGATCCCGTTCGGCGCGGGCGCGCAGCGTCTCGTTCAGGACCGCCAGGGTGGCGTAGACCAGTGGGATCGTATGACCGGCCGACAGCACGAAGCGGTCCGCAAAGGGTCGCCACGGCGTGCGGATATCCCAGCGCATCGCTCCCGACAGGAGCAGCGACAGGAACATATGGACCTTGGAGCGCGAACCTCCGGGGTGCCCGCTCTGGCGGTAGTTCAGCGCCAGGTCGATCGCCTCGTCGATGATCTCCCGCACCGCGTCCCACCGCTCGAACGAGGGGACCGCCTCGTCGTAGAGGCGATCAGCCGTGCGCTGCTGGATGGTTGTCATCGTGCTTGCTAGGCCGATGCGCCGACGAGCTCGCCGGTCTTCTCGAGCTTGGCCAGCGACTCGCCGACGCGCTCCAGCGCGGCGGTGATCTTCTCGCGGCTGTTGGCGTAGCTGAAGCGCAGGTAGCCCTCGCCGTAGCTGCCGAAGGCGGTGCCGGAGAGGCCGCAGACGCCCGCGTCGTAGAGCAGGTGATCGGCGATCTCGTTGCTGGATCGGCCGAAGGACGTCATGTTCGGGAAGGCGTAGAAGGCCCCGTGCGGCATGACGCAGCTCACCCCCGGGATGGCGTTGAAGCCCTCGACGATCAGCGATCGACGGGCGATGAACTCGGCGCGCATGGCATCGGCCTCGTCCTGCGGCCCCGTCAGGGCCGCCACCGCCCCGGCCTGGGCGAAGGCATTGGTGCCGCTCACCGAGTTGATGACGAGTGCCGAGAAGGACGGCATGAGCCAGGTCGGCACGATCCCGTAGCCGAGCCGCCATCCCGTCATCGCGAAGGTCTTGCTGAAGCCGTCGAGCGTGATCGTGCGCTCCGCCATGCCGGGCAGCGTGGCGATGGAGAGCGGCTCGCCCTCGTACTGGAGGCGGCCGTAGATCTCATCGGCCAGGACGACCAGGTCGTGCTCGACCGCAATCCGGGCGATCTCGCGCACGTCGTCCTGGGTCAGGATCGACCCCGTCGGGTTGTGCGGCGAGTTGGTGACGATCATCCGGGTCCGATCGGTCACCAGGGATGCCACCTCGGCGACGTCCATGCGGAAGTCGTTGGCCTCGCGCAGCGGCGCCGGCACGGCGGTCCCGCCGACGTATCGGACCATGCTCTCGTAGATCGGGAAGCCCGGGTTCGGGTAGATGACCTCGTCGCCTTCGTTGATGAGGGCGAGCATCGCGTAGAACATGAT
>DATCQR010000188.1:0-6780 GCA_036569405.1 Candidatus Limnocylindria bacterium | reverse complement strand
GGTTGGTCGCCCGAGTCGTTCCGAACGAGCTGCTCGTCGAAGATGCGCTGGCAGTGGCGGCCAGGATCGCGACCAAGTCGCCGCTCGCGCTGCGGATGGCCAAGGAAGCGGTCAACGCGGCCTACGAGATGAGCCTGACCGATGCGCTGGCGCACGAGCGCCGCCTCTTCTACCTGCTCTTCGCCTCCGATGACCAGAAGGAGGGGATGGCGGCATTCCTGGAGAAGCGGGACCCCGACTTCAAGGGCCGCTAGCCGCTCACCCTGGCTTTGGGAGCTCCACCCACCACTCGGCGAACCAGATCGCCCGGCCATCCGGCGCCAGCTTGACCACCCAGATGTTGCTGTAGACCTCTTCCGGCTCGTTGTCGTGGGCGGGGTAGGTGGTCAGGCCACGCACCACGCCCGTGTCGCCATCCACCGCCACGATCTCCGACTCGAACTGCCACGAACTCTTCGAATCTCCCAGCTCGATCCAGTTCGCCACGATCGCATCCCGCCCCTCCCATGCCTTGCCGAAGGGCCGTGGCGCATAGGTCGCGTCCTCGGTGAAGAGAGCGGCGATGTCCTGTGGGTCATCGGTCCTCCAGGCACGCAGGTAGGCGCCCAGCCAGCGTTCGATGTCGCTCCGATCCATGTCATCAACCTCCTCACGCGCCATTCGTCGAGCGTCTCCGGTCAATATTCAACGATGAGGAATCTGCCTGCCGCCAGCCTGTGGCGCGATCAAGGGTTCCGAACGTTCTGGTCCGCGCAGGCGGTCTCGGAATTGGGCGATCGGATCACCGAGCTTGCCCTGCCGCTGATCGCGGTCACGCTGCTGAACGCCTCGCCCACCCAGGTCGGCCTGCTCACCGCGGCAGTCTGGCTGCCGAACCTGGCCTCGCTGTTCATCGGCACCTGGGTCGACCAGCGCCGGGACAAGCGGCCATTGATGATCGCGGCCGACCTCAGCCGGATGGTGGTGCTGCTCTCCCTCCCCGCGGCCTACTGGCTGGATCTGCTGACGCTCGGACAGCTTTACGCCATTGCGATCCTGGCTGGGACCGCCCATGTCGTGTTCAACACCGCCTACGCATCGTTCTTCGTGCGACTGGTCACCAGGGAGCAGTTCCTCGAAGCCAACAGCAAGCTCTCGGCGACGAGGTCGATCTCCTTCATGGCCGGTCCAGCGGCCGGCGGCCTTCTGATCCAATGGCTGACCGCACCCGTCGCGATCGTGGTCGACGCCGCCTCCTTCCTGTTCTCGGCGATCCAGGTCAGCCGGCTGAAGACCCCGGTCCTCGAGCCAGAGCCGGCCACCGAGTCGTTGCTTCGGCGAGCGCGGGCGGGGATGGGATACCTGCTTCGGCATCCGTACCTGCGGTCCAGCCTGGGCTGCGCGACGACGCTGAACTTCTTCAACCTGATCGGATCGGCACTGCTGATCCTGTATGCGAGCAGGAACCTCGCGCTGTCGGCGGGGACGATCGGGCTGGCGTTCGGCATCGGGGCATCCGGTGGCCTGCTCGGCGCGCTCGCCGCCGCCCCGCTGACCCGCGCGATCGGTGCCGGCCGGCTGATCGCCATCGGTGCGGTGGTCTTCCCGGCCGCTATCGGGATTGCCGCCCTCGCATCGGGCCCTGTCCTCTTGCGCGCGACCGCACTCGCGGCCGCCGAATTCGTCGGGGCCTTCGCGGTGATGTGCTTCGACATCCCGCTGAACGCGATCCAGGCATCGGTCACCCACGAAGGAATGCGAAGCCGCGTGGCAGGTGCGTTCAGCAGCATCAACTACGGCGTGCGGCCGTTGGGAGCCGTCGTCGGCGGGCTGCTCGGGACCTGGCTCGGGGTCCGCGAGACGCTGCTGATCTCCTCGGCGGGCGGCCTGCTCGCGGTTCTGTGGCTGATCCGCTCGCCTATCATCCACGTCCGCTCAATCGAGGGGCTGCAGCCGCCGGACTGATCGGTGGCGATAGAATCCGCCACATGCCAGAGGCCAGCTACGAAACGATCCTGGTCGACGTGGCCGATGGCGTGGCCACCATCACCCTGAACCGCCCCGACTCGCTCAACGCACTCAACGGCGCCATGCGGCGCGAGCTGCTGGCCGCATTCAAGGGCGCCGGGCGCGACGAGGCGATCCGAGCGGTGGTTCTCACCGGCGCGGGCCGTGGATTCTGCAGTGGAGCCGATCTTCGTGGCGGTGACGAGGAGCGTGCCTTTCGGCGCGTTCTGACCGATGAGTACAACCCGCTGATCCTGGCCATCCGGGAGCTCCCGAAGCCCGTGATCGCCGCGGTCAACGGCGTCGCGGCCGGAGCCGGGGTCTCCATCGCCCTGGCCTGTGACCTCGTCTACGCCAGCGAGGAGGCGCGGTTCATCCAGGCCTTCGTGCGGATCGGCCTGGTGCCCGATTCGGGCTCGACCCGAACCCTGGTCCGCGCGCTGGGCCGGCATCGGGCGGCTGCACTGATCTTCAGCGGGGAACCGTTGGGAGCCACCGAAGCCCACGCCATCGGCCTGGTCAACGAGGTCGTGGCGGCGGACCAGCTGACCGTTACCGTGCAGGCCGCGGCGGCGAAGCTGGCCGCGGCGCCAACGCGTGCGATCGGCCTGGCAAAGCGGGCGATCAACCATGCCGAAGACGCGTTGATGGCCGAGAGCTTGGCCATGGAGGCATCGCTCCAGGAGCTGGCGGGTCGCACCGAGGACCACGCCGAGGGGGCGGCCGCGTTCGGCGAGAAGCGGGAGCCGCGCTTCGTTGGGCGCTGACGCCGCGCCTCGTGCCCTCGAGCGAATCGGGGTCCTGGGTGCCGGCACGATGGGGGCGGGCATCGCCCAGCTGGCTGCGGAGGCGGGGATCGAGGTCATCGTCCACGACCCGATCGAGAGAGCGTACGACCACGCGCTCGAGCGCACGGCCGGCTTCCTCGCCCGCAAGGTCGAGAAGGGGCAGCTCAGCGCCGCGTCCCGCGAGGCCGCGCTGGCCCGCATCGCGCCCGCCGCCACGGTGGAGGCGCTGGCAGCCGCGGACCTCGTGATCGAGGCGATCCCCGAGGACCTGCACCTCAAGCGCGACGCCTTCCGTCGCCTGGATGCGGCGGCTGCCGCGACCACCATCCTGGCGAGCAATACCAGCAGCCTCTCGATCGGCGCCATCGCCGCCGCCACGGGCCGGCCGGAGCGGGTGGTTGGCATGCACTTCTTCAACCCCGTCCCGCTGATGGCGCTGGTTGAGGTGATCGCCGGCGCGAGCACCGGCCAGGAGGTTGCGGAGGCGACCATGGCGGCTGCCCGCAGGCTGGGCAAGACGCCCGTGCTGGCGGCGGATACGCCGGGCTTCATCGTCAATCGCGTGGCGCGTCCCTTCTACCTCGAGGCGATGCGGATCGCCGGCGTTGGCTCGGCCTCCATTGAGGAGATCGACGTGGCGGCGCGCGGGGTCGGCTTCCGGATGGGACCGTTCGAGCTGGTGGACACCATCGGCGCCGACGTCAACCTGGCGGTCAGCCAGAGCGTGTACGAGGCGTTCGGTCGCGATCCGCGCTACCGCCCGCATGAGATGCAGCATGCCGTCGTCGATGCCGGGCGCCTGGGGCGTAAGACCGGAGGCGGCTTCTACGACTACTCACCCGATGGCGCGCGCGGCCCTGCCTGGTCCGGACTGGCACCCGTGCCAACCGGGGAGCGCCTGACCGAGTCGCAGATCGCGGAACGGCTGCTGGCCACGATCGTGAATGAGGCGGCGTCGGCGGTGGCCGACAGCGTTTCGCCTCCGGAATCGATCGATACTGCCATGCGGCTGGGTGCCAACTACCCCTCCGGACCGCTGGAATGGGGCGAGCGAATCGGCTTGATCCAGGTGGTGCGCGCCCTGGACACGCTGGGCGCCCGGGATCCGAATGGGAGCTACCGGGTCGTGCCGCTCCTGCGCTCCCTCGCCGAGAGCGATGGATCCTTCTTCGCGCCACGCCCGTGAGCGAGCTGCTGCATCGGTACAAGGCGGTCATCTTCGACATGGATGGCCTGCTGCTCGATACCGAGACGCTCTGGCAGGAGGCCGAGGAGGCACTCTTCGCGGCGCACGGCGGAGTCTTCAGCCGGGAGGACAAGCTGCGGGTGATCGGGACCTCGTTCGACTTCACCGCCCGCTACTTCGCCGAGCGGCTCGGTGAGCCTCCCGAGCATGGCGCCGAGCTCGTGGAAGAGATGATCGAGACGATGTACGCCGCCCTTCAGCGTGAGGTCGCGGGACGCCCGGGAGCCGTCGAGCTGGTGGCCCGGCTGCGTGGGCGGATGCCGCTCGGCCTCGCCTCCAACTCGCCCCGCCGCCTGGTCGACGCTGCTCTGGCCACCGCCGGCCTGACCGATGTCTTCGCCGCGATCGTGACGTCCGAGGACGTTGCCCACTCCAAGCCGGCCCCCGACATCTATCTCGAGGCGTGCCGCCGGCTCGGGGCCAGTCCGACGGAGACCCTTGCACTCGAGGACTCGGCGTCAGGCGTGGCCGCAGCCAAGGCCGCCGGGCTGACCTGCATCGCCGTGCCGCAGTACGCCGAGACCGATGTCACGGCAGCCGATCAGGTCATCGACTCGCTCGAGGCGCTCCTGGCCGAGGCGTAGACTTGCGAGCATGTGCCGAAGCATCAAGACCCTGCGAACCCTCGACGAGCCGGCCCCCGATGAAGAGGTCCGCGCCGCCGCCCTGCAGTACGTTCGCAAGGTGAGTGGCTATCGCAAGCCCTCGCCTGCCAATGAGCATGCCTTCAACCATGCCGTCGAGGAGATCGCCATAGCGTCGAGCCGGCTGCTGCAGGCCGTGACCGCGACGCATCCTGCCCGTCGCGCGAGCTAGACCCTCATCGGCGTCAATGCTTGAACCGATAGCCCAGCAGGCTCGGCGCGAGCGCCACAAGCCGGGTAAGGAGCCCCGGTCGACGCCCGGCATCGAGCGCGTCGTCCTGGCGAATGAGCGCCTCTCGGATGGCTCGCGCCCCGACGAACCGGAATGGCTCAGGAGGCAGGAACCGCTGGCGTCGGCCGAAGAGCGGCAGGGAGCCGACCGGATCGCCAGCACCGGCGATGCGCGCGGCGAGGATGCGTCCCGCCAGGCGGGCCGGTCCCACCCCGTTTCCGGCAAAGCCATGGGCATACAGGACGCGACCGCCATCCTGCGAGCCAATCTCGGGGAACCGGTCCGCGGTGATGTCGATCGGTCCACCCCAGGCGTCGTCGAACCGAACGTCGCTGAGCATCGGGAAGAGGTGGCGGAAGTTCGCGACAACGCGCTCGATCGCCTGGCGATCGTGCGTGAAGACCGGGCCGATGCGCCCGTCGAAGCCGGCCCCGCCGACTCCTGCGCCGAAGGCGATGCGCCCATCACGCGTGGTTCGGAAGTAGCTGATCGTGAAGCGCGAGTCGGCGATCGCTTCGCCGCCGGTCCAGCCGAGCTCGGTCAGCCGGTCGGGGATCGGCTCGGTCAGGACCATGTAGCTGCCCCAGGCCAGGACCCGGGTCCGGAAGCCCGGCCAGCCAGCGGCCCAGGCGTTCACGGCCAGGACCGCCCGCTCGGCGCGGACGCTCCCGCGAGCCGTCGTCAGGTGCACGCCGCCGGCGCTGGATTCGATCCTCTCGACGCCCGTTCCCTCGTGGATCTGGACTCCGCGCTCGAGCAGGACACGGCGCAGCCCCCGTGCCAGGCGGGCCGGTTGGACGGTGGCGGCGCTCGGCATGAAGAGACCCTCGCCGAACGCGGGCGAGGCGCACATCCCCTGCACGGCCAGTCGGTCCATGTGCACCAGCTTCCCCGGAGCGCCGAGCCGATCCATCTCGGCGATCGTGTCGCCCCAGTCATTGGGCAGGCTCGGGAAGGCGTTGACGCGCAGGTAGCCGTGCGGCGTGAACCAGGCATCGACCGCGTGACGCCGGCACCATTCACCGATGCCGGTCACCACCTCGTCGGATGCCTCGGCGATGCGCAGGGCCTCGGCCGGGCCGTAGCGCGTGGCCAGGTAGGGGAGGTACTCCCACCAGCCGTGCAGGAACCCGCCGTTCCGACCGCTCGGGCCGCCGCCGCAGATGTCCGCCTCGAGCAGCACGATCCGGGTCTCCGGCGCCACCTCACCCAGGAAGTAGGCGGTCCACATGCCGGTGTAGCCGCCACCCACGATCGCGACGTCGGCCTCCACCTCGCCGAAAAGCGAGGGGGCGAGCAGGCTCGGCCCTTCGGTGGCCAGGGCCTCGCGCAGCCACCATGCACGGCGTTGGCCGGGGATCGGCAGCTCAGGTGGCGCTTGGGCGGTCACGTCGCGCGATCCTAACCCGGTGCTAGCATCCACGCCTGATGCGCCAGCACGATCCAGCTCGGACTCCGGTGGTCGTCGACGGGCTGCGGACGCCCTTCGGCCGCTATGGCGGCGCCCTGCGCGAGGTGAGGCCTGATGACATGGCCGCGCATGTCATCCGCGCACTGCTCGAACGCACGGGTGTAGACCCCGGTGCCGTCGAGGACGTGATCCTGGGGGCCGCCAACCAGGCCGGCGAGGACAACCGCAACGTCGGCCGCATGGCGGCACTGCTTGCCGGGATGCCGATCGAGGTGGCAGGCCAGACCGTCAACCGTCTGTGCGGATCGGGAATGCAGGCGGTCATCGACGCTGCTCACGCGATCACCGCCGGCGACGGGGACCTGTTCGTGGCGGGGGGCGTCGAGTCGATGACTCGTGCCCCGTTCGTGATGGCCAAGGCGTCCGCGGCATTCCCGCGTGGCGAGCAGACGCTATACGACACGACCCTCGGC
>DATCQR010000187.1:0-2606 GCA_036569405.1 Candidatus Limnocylindria bacterium | reverse complement strand
CCGCAGGGAAGGGCGATGCGCACGCTCCCGGTTCGCTATCCTGATCTCGCGGAGGAGCTGCGACGCCAGCGCGTCGCCAACCTCGAAATGGAGTCGTCGGCACTCTTCGTGTTGGCAGGACTCGCGGGGTTGCGCGCGGGGACGGTGTGTGCGGCCTACGCACAGCGCGTCGATGGGACGTTTCTGGAAGGCGCGGCGAAGGAGGCCGCAGAGGCACGCTGTATCGATGTCGGACTGGCCGGCATCCACCTGCTCTGGGTGATCGACAACGGACACGAAGGCGATCCCCACGCACGCTGGTCACACTTGATCGGCGGGCAAGGCGGGGAGCGTTAGGGAACGCCGGCACCAGGCCGGCACACAAGGAGGCAACTGACCGATGGCGACCAATGCCTACTGCGTCAAGTGCAAGGCAAAGCGCGACATGCGCGACGAAAGCAAGATCACCATGAAGAACGGCAAGCCGGCCACCCAGGGCACCTGCCCGGTGTGCGGCACCAAGATGTTCAAGATCGGCGGCTGAACCAGGGCCTGCAGATCTGATCCAGCTCGCGGGTTCAGCCCGCGACGCTCAATACCAAGCGCGTCGGCCGTTCGGTCGCGCGCCGTCGGGAGTCCCGATGGCCGCCGCCGAGCGGCCGATGCCGTATCGGCCGCTACAATGAGCGGCCTGTGGATGAGGTAGCCGACCGGTCGATCCTGGCGATCGACCTCGGCGGGACCCAGATCCGCGCTGCGCACGTCAGTCCCGACCTGACCGTCTCGTGCCGCCGTGCCCTGGAGACCCATGACGAGGAGGGCGTGGAAGCAGTGATCGATCGTATCTGCGCCGCTGCTCGGGCCGTGCGGGAGGACGCGCAGCGCGCCGGCCTCCCCGACCCGGTCGGGATCGGAATCTCGTCGCCCGGTCCGTTGGATCCCTGGCGGGGAGTGATCCTGGCGACCCCCAACCTCGCTGGCTGGCGCAACATCCCGCTCGCCGCGCGCGTGGAGGATGCGGTCGGGTTGCCCACCTACCTCGAGCGCGACACGAACGCAGCCGTCATGGGCGAGTGGCGCTACGGCGCGGCCAAGGGTGCCGATGACGTGATCTACGTGACGGTCTCAACTGGCGTTGGTGGCGGCCTGGTGCTCGACGGCCGGCCGCTGATCGGCAAGGACGGGACCGCCGGCGAGATCGGGCACATGACGGTCGACATCGACGGTCCGCTGTGCGGTGACGGCCAGCCCGGTCACGCCGAGGCGATCGGCTCCGGCCGGGCCATCGCACGGGAAGGTCGCTCGCTGCTGAAGAACGGCCAGGCGCCCGGCCTGGCGGCTCTCGCGGCCGACGCTGAGGTCGACGCCGAGCTGGTGGCGCGAGCCGCCGACGCGGGCGACGCCGCCTGTCAGCGCGTTCTCGACCGCGCCTGGGTTGCGATCGGCGCCATGTGTGCGAGCCTGGTGAACGCCCTGAATCCCGAGGTGATCGTGCTCGGCGGCAGCATCGGCTGCAATCGGCCAGAGCTGCCGAGCGTGATCCGGGCCGAGATCGACCGCCGTGCCTTTTCGGCTCCGGCGCGCCGCGTGCGGCTCGAGATGACGCAGTTCGCCGGCGACGTCTCGTTGATCGGCCTGCTGCCGATCGTGAATGAGCGAATGGCAGACCCGTCCTATGCGAAGGAGCATGCGTGACCCGCATCGGCATCAATGGCTTCGGGCGGATCGGCCGCCAGACCCTCAAGGCCATCCTGGAGCGCCACCCGGACACCCTCGAGGTGGTGGCCGTCAACGACCTGGCGCCGACCGCCACCAACGCGCACCTGTTCAAGTACGACTCGACCTACGGGCGCTATTCGGGCGAGGTGTCGCACACCGATAGCGACATCGTCATCGACGGCTATCCCATCCGTGCCTTCTCGGAGAGGGATCCGGCGGCGCTGCCGTGGAAGGACCTTGGCGTCGAGATCGTGGTGGAGTCGACCGGCATCTTCACGGATGCCACCAAGGCGCACGCCCACCTCGACGCGGGAGCTCGCAAGGTGATCATCAGCGCCCCGGCCAAGAACGAGGACGTGACGCTGGTGCTCGGCGTGAACGAGGGCGTCTACGACCCGGAGAAGCACCACATCGTGAGCAACGCGTCGTGCACCACCAACGGGCTGGCGCTGCCGGCCAAGGTCGTGTGGGACTCGTTCGGGATCGAGCGGGGCCTGATGACGACGGTCCACTCCTACACCAACGACCAGAACGTGCTCGACGTGTTTCACTCGGACCTGCGTCGTGCGCGCTCGGCGGGGCAGAACATCATCCCCACCTCGACCGGCGCGGCCAAGGCGCTCGCTCTCGTGATCCCCGAGCTGAAAGGCCGCTTCGACGGCTTCTCGCTGCGCGTGCCGACCGCCACGGTCAGCGTCATCGACTTCGTGGCGATCACCTCGCGCCCCGTCACCGCCGAGACCGCCAACGCGGCACTCAAGACTGCGGCGGACGGACCGATGCAGGGGCTGCTCGGCTTCACCGCCGAGCCGCTGGTGAGCATGGACTTCAAGGGTGACGAGCGATCCAGCATCGTCGACAGCCTCTCGACCATGGTGGTGGGCGACAACCTGCTGAAGGTCATCGCC
>DATCQR010000186.1:0-3221 GCA_036569405.1 Candidatus Limnocylindria bacterium | reverse complement strand
TCATCGCGGTGCCGGTCTCGGCCAAGCAGAAGATCGGGCTCGACGACCTGATGGAGATGATCCTGCTGGTCGCCGACCTGCAGGACCTCAAGGCGAACCCGAAGCGCCCCGCCATCGGCACCATCATCGAGTCGAAGGTTGCCAAGGGTCGCGGCAACGTGGCAACCGTGCTGGTGCAGACCGGGACGCTGAAGATCGGCGACGTGGTCACGGTCGGGAGGACCTTCGGACGGGTGCGCGCTCTCCAGAACGCCGCCGGCAAGCGCGTCAAGGAGGCGGGGCCCGCGACAGCGGTGGAGATCATCGGCGTCACCGACCTGCCGGAGGCCGGTGACATCCTGCGCGTCGTCGCCGACGAGAAGACCGCCCGCGACATGGCCGAGGCGGTCGAGCAGGCGGCGACATCCGGCGACGGCAAGACGGCCTTCACGCTCGAGGACATCAGCGCCCAGATCCAGGCCTCCGAAGTCAAGGAGCTGCGGGTCGTGCTCAAGACCGACGTGCAGGGATCGCTCGGGGCGATCCGGCACGCACTCGAGCGGCTCAACATGGCGGAGGTCCGGATCAACATCGTCAGCGAAGGGGCCGGCGACATCAACGAGTCGGACGTCCAGCTGGCGAGCGCGTCGGAGGCGGTCGTCATCGGCTTCAACACCCGGCTCGACCCGGGCGCGCAGCGCGCCGTCGACGCCCTCGGCGTGGACGTCCGCCTGTATGACGTCATCTACAAGCTGACCGATGACCTGGGCGCGGCACTCAGCGGCATGCTGACCCCCAAGCAGGTCGAGCAGATCGAGGGCCATGCCGAGGTGCGGATGGTGATCAAGGCCGGCAAGGCCGGCAACGTCGCCGGCTCGTACGTCGTCGACGGGCGGATCGTGCGCGGGGGGCAGGTCCGTCTCTTCCGCGGCGGCCAGGTCGTGGCGGAGGGCCGGGTCGAGTCGCTCAAGCGCTTCAAGGATGACGTCCGCGAGGTGGCGACCGGCTTCGAGTGCGGGATCGGCCTCGGCAGCATCGAGATCGCTGAGGGCGACCTGATCGAGTGCTACCAGATGGTGGCCGAGCAGGCGTGACCCGCTGCGGATGAGCCAGCGGACCGATCGACTCGACAGCCAGATCCGCCAGGAACTGATGGGCCTGCTGCAGCGTGAGATGAAGGATCCGCGCCTTGGCTTCGCCACGATCACCCGCGTCGAGACGGCACGCGACCTCGGCCATGCTCGGGTCTGGGTGAGCGTCCTGGGCAGCGATGCGGAGCGCGAGCGCACGATGAACGCGCTGCGAGTGGCGACGCCATGGCTGCGCCGCCGGCTCGGGGAGCTGCTCTCCCTGCGGCATGTCCCGGAGCTCAGCGTCCGCGAGGACGAGTCGATCGCCTCGGGCGACCGCATCCTGCAGATCCTCCAGGAGCTCGACGACGAGGCGGGGGAGCCATAGTGCTCGACGTCGCCGAGGTGCTGCGGGGCGCGCAGCGCATCACCGCCTTCTGCCATGAGAACCCCGATGGAGACACCCTGGGTGCCGGGATCGCGATCGCCATCGCCGCGGAGCGGCTCGGCAAGCAGGCCGAGGTGGTGTGCGTCGACCCGCCGCCCCCCTTCCTCGCCTTCCTTCCAGGAGTCGAGCGCGTTCGCCGCGCCCCCGGACTTGAGCCGGACGTGGCGGTGGTGGTCGATGCCGGCGAGCTGAGCCGGATCGGCTCGGTGGTCACCGAGCAGGCCGAGTGGTTCGCGCGGGCCCGGATCGTGAACATCGACCATCACGTGAGCAACCCCGGCTATGGCGAGGCGGTCTGGATCGATCCGGAGGCGGCTGCCACCTGTGAGCTGGTTACCCTCCTCCTGGCCGAGCTCGGCGTCCCGCTTGACGCGCAGCTCGCGACCGCGCTGATGGCGGGCATCGTGCAGGACACGCACACCTTCGCCCATCCGAATGCAACCGCCCGGACCCTGCGCGTCGCCGCGGAGCTGGTCGAAGCCGGGGCGCCGCTGGCGGCAATCAACCGGGCCGTCTACGCCGACAAGCCGTTCAGCACGCTTGCCCTGTGGGGCCTGATGCTGGCGGGCATCGGGCAGCGCGCCGGCGGACGCATCGTCCACGCGTCAATGACGGCGGCGATGCTGGCCAGCACCGCTGAGTTGCCCACCGCATCAGAGGGATTCGTCGACCTGCTCGCATCCACCAAGCTGGCCGACGTGACGATCCTCTTCAAGGAGGTCGGACCGGACGAGACGCGGGTCAGCGTTCGCACCAGCGGCCGTGCGGACGCGGTGGTCATCACGTCCGCCTTCGGCGGGGGAGGTCATGCACGGGCCGCGGGCTGCACCGTGGCGGCGCCGCTTGAGGCCGCCCGCGAGCCGGTCCTGGCGGAGGCCGAGCGTGAGCTGGCTCGCGGCGATGCTCGGGGTCGTTAACCTCGACAAGCCCGTCGGGCCGACATCGCACGACATGGTCGACCTGGTGCGTCGGCTGACAGCGATGCGCCGCATCGGGCATGCCGGCACCCTCGACCCGCTGGCGTCGGGCGTGCTGCCGATCCTGATCGGTGCGGCGACCCGCTTCAGCGACGACCTGACCGGGGGCCCGAAGCGCTATGAGGCGGTCATTCGCCTGGGGATCAGGTCCGTCACCGATGACGCACAGGGGCCGCTCGAGCCCGTCGGTCCGCCACCGGACCTGGCCACTGTGACAGCCGCGCTGGCGAGCTTCGTCGGAACCTTCGAGCAGCGTCCGCCGGCGTTCTCGGCGCGCAAGACAGGTGGCGTGATCGCTCACCGAGCGGCTCGCGCAGGGAACCCCGTGGAGGCGCCGCCGCGCACCGTGACCGTTGAGTCGATCGACATGCTGGGGTCGGAGCAGGGCGACGGGTGGCTCGACCTGAGGTGCGACATTCGCTGTGGTGCGGGCACCTATATCCGGTCGATCGCCCGCGACCTCGGCAATCGGCTCGGATGCGGAGGACACCTGCACGCGCTGCGGCGGACCGAGGCGGCCGGCCTGCTGATCGCCGACGCGATCGCGCCCGTGCTCCTCGAGGAACTGGCGGCGGCCGGGCGGCTGACGACTGCGATCCTGCCAGTGAGTTCGCTCCTGCACCTGCCCGAGGTGCGCCTTGAAGCCGAGGCGGCAGGGCGCTTCGTGCACGGATCGGCGGTCCAGGTGCCGGAGGCGACCGGCACCGGTCGCCACGCGGTATTTGGCGACGGTGAGCTCCTCGGCAT
>DATCQR010000185.1:0-11404 GCA_036569405.1 Candidatus Limnocylindria bacterium | reverse complement strand
GCGATGGCGAACATGATCGTGACCGCTCCCAGATCGACGATCGCGCCCGCGATGCCGTAGCTGAGCGGCGCCAGTCCAATTGAGCCGAGCAGCACCATGCTCATCACCCGGCCGCGCATGTCATCGGCCGTTCGCCTCAGGTTGGCCGTCATTCGACGGTGATCAGGACGCCGTCGCCGTCCTCGTCCTCGGCAAGGTCGACGATGGGTCCGACCATGTCGTCCTCCACGGCCCGCTCGATGAGCGCGGCGTAGCTGTCCGGGATGCCGGGCACCATGCGCGCGGCCATCGCGGCGAATGCGAGCGGAACGCGCACGTCGACCACGCGTCGCCCGCGCTCGGTGACCTGGATCCGGACGCGTCGTCCTCGAGCCTTGCCCGCGGTCAATGGCGGGACCGCTGCAGGCGGCTCAGGAGGTCGTGGAGGGCTGTGGCGTCCCAGCGCCTCGATGATCGGAGCAGCCTCGTCGGCGCTCAGCTTCCCCTCGGCCACCAGGCGCAGGACGGTCGCCAGCTCGTCGCCCATCTAGCGGCCCCCGGCGAGGCGACGGGTCGCCTCGTCCACGTCGATCTCACCGCGCTCGAGCGCGCGGAGGACGTCGAGCTCGGATTGCTTCTCTTCCGTCGTCGGCTCCGGAACCGGCTCCGTCCGCCTTGGTTCGGCGCTGAGTCGTCGCGGCCGTCGCACGTCCACGTCGCCGGACATCGAGTTGAAGACCAGCCGCGCACCGCCGTTGCCGACGATCAGTCGCCGCCGATCGACCTGTCCTTCGAGCCGATGATCCAGCTCGCTGCTGACGTCGGTGGAGAGTCCACGGATCTCGAACGTCGCGTCGCCGACCAGGCCCACGCTCAGGTCCCCGCTCACTGTCTCGACCCGGAAGTCGCCGCCCTCGTCGAGCTGCGCCTCCAGCTCGACGTCCCCGGACACGGTGCTTGCGCGCAGGGAACGCAGGATTGGCGCCGTGACGTTCAGGTCCCCCGAGACACCCTGTGACTGGATCGACAGAGGCTCTTCCGCGCGAATGGTCGCATCGCCGGACACGCTCTGGAGGCGCACCGACCCTCCGCCATTGCTCACGCTCAGGTCGCCCGAAACGGTCTGGTACCGCTGCTCACCGTGCAGGTCCGTCACATCGACGTCGGAGGAGACGGCGGCCAGCTGGACCTCGGCGGCGGTTGGCACCTCGGCCTCGACCGCGAGCTCGTAATGACCGTTCGCGCCGAAGAGGCGGCCGATCACGGAGCCGACGGAATAGTTGCCTTCATGCTCCTCGACGCTCAGCTCGCCGCTGCCGCGATTCACGCGCAGCTGCACGGCCTCGAAGATGCGATCCGCATCGGCATCGGACGAGGCAGAGATCTTGAAGGTGGCTCGAATGTGAGCCTCGTCTCCGGGAATGCCGCGGACCTGGACGTCGCTCGAGGTGACCTTCAGCGAGACCCTGCCGCGCTCTCCGACGCTGTGGTCGATCGACTGGGTGCGGACGAAGGTGCCCATGGCCTACGCACCCCCAAGGGCGCGGAGCGCCTCGGCGGCGTGCTCGGCCGACATCTCGTGGCGGGCGAGGAGATCAAGGATCGCGCGGCGCTTGGCCGCATCGTCGTCCCTGGATGGGTTCGGCGCATCGGCTTCGGCAGGCTCCTCGGCAGGCTCCTCGGGTGCTGCCTCGTCGCCATCGGCCAGGCCAAGCGCGCGCAGGAGGGCTTCGATCCGGCCGCGTACGGTGGGGTAGGAGATGCCGAGCTCGCGCTCGAGGTCCTTCAGGTTGCCGCGGGAGCGAAGGAAGGACTCGAGCAGTGTGAGCTGCTCACGTGACAGGCGACCGAAGCGGCCGACCCCGAACTCGCCTTCCAGCGCGGTCCCGCAGCTGCGGCAGTGCAGGCGGGTGATGGCCAGCTCGCCCTCGCAGACGGGACAGGTGGAGATGACGTCGCGTGCCATCTACCGGCGCCCGCCCTGGCGGTCAGGGTTCAGGCGAAAGACGCGCTTGATTCCGTTGTCGCCGGTGGCCACGTGCGAGCGAACCGTCTTGCGAGAGCGGACGCCGCGGATCTCGTTCTCGGTGTTGACGATCATCAGTTGAAACTGGTTGTACATTGTTGCTTCGCTCCTTGCGTTTTGGTAGGTCGGTTGCTTGTTCTTGTAGTCGCTAGCGGCACATTAGCCACGTGCTTGTGAATTGTCAAGCGCGATCTTGCATTTTGGCATGACGACTTATCAATATGTGGCCGCTCCTAGCAAATCGAGCGTGCAGGAGCAGCCGTCGACCACCGGCAGAGGTCGGCTACCATCCGCCCAGCCCCGATGGACCTGCGTCTCCTGCCGTACCAACCGGATCGCGACGTCTACCGGCTGCTGGGAGTGCTTCCGAGCGCCGGTCGCGCCGAAATCGTGGACGCCTGCCGCCGGCTGGCTCGAGCCTTCCACCCCGATCGCAACGCCTCCGGCCGCGCGACCGAGGAGATGCAGGTCGTGAATGCGGTGCGATCGCTGCTCACCGACCCGCGATCACGCGCCGAATACGACTACGCGCGGCTTCGCTTTCTGCAGCCGAGCGCCGGCGCTTCTCCGGCACCGGCGAACGCGCAACGTCGATGGCGACCAGCGCTCATGCCGGCGAGTGCGGTCGGCCTGGGACACGCGGCGCGCGCGGCGATGTTCGCTCTCGTGGCAGCCATGCGCGCGCTGCCACGGGCCCGATGTGACGACTGCAACGCCTGGGTTGAGCCGGAGTACCGCTACTGCCCCGCCTGCGGCGCGCGCCTGCGCGGAGCAACGCCGCTCATCGCCGGCGGGCGCGGATAGCGGCTACGCCTCGCGCGGGTCCGTTCGGTCGGGATCGATCCCCAACTCGCCGATAGCCTTCACGAGTTCCCTGCGGTCTGCGGACCCAGTCAGGCACAGCCCGTGGAGCGCGGCGTAGGCGATCTGCTCGGGGCTCACCTCGAAGTGCGTGCGCAGCGCTTCGCGCGTATCGCTGCGGCCGAAGCCATCGGTCCCCAGCACCGTGAAGGGCCGATCGATCCAGCGCGCCACCATGTCGGGCAGCGACTTGAGGTAGTCGGTGGCGGCGATGATCGGTCCCTTGGTCTGGCCCAGCTGCTGCACAACGTACGGGACGCGCGCCTCGGCCTCAGGGTGCAGCCGGTTCCAGCGCTCGGCGGAGAGGGCGTCGTTGCGCAGCTGCTGGAACGACGGGACGCTCCACACGTCGGCTGCCACGTCGTATCGCTCGGCGAGAACTTCCTGCGCCCGGAGTGCCTGGTGCAGGATCGAGCCTGATCCGAGCAACTGCACGCGCCGTGACCCTCGCTCGGCGGCCTTGAAGCGATAGAGGCCGCGCAGCACGCCCTCCTCGACGCCATCGGGCTTGGGCGGCATCGCCCAGTTCTCGTTGTAGAGGGTCAGGTAGTAGAAGACGTCCTCGCCCGGCTCGCCGTACATGCGCCGGATCCCCTCGCGCACGATGATCGCCAGCTCGTAGGCAAAGGCCGGGTCGTAGGCGAGCACGTTGGGGACGGTGCTGGCCAGGATGTGGCTGTGTCCGTCGTCGTGCTGCAGCCCCTCGCCGGTGAGCGTGGTGCGGCCGGCGGTGGCGCCCATCATGAACCCGCGTCCGCGGGCGTCGCCCATCGCCCAGATCTGGTCGCCGGTGCGCTGGAAGCCGAACATTGAATAGAAGGTGTAGAACGGGATCATCGGCTCGCCATGGGTGGCGTAGCTGGTCGCCGCGGCGGTGAAGTCGGCCATCGCGCCGGCCTCGGTGATCCCCTCCTCCAGGATCTGCCCGTCGGTCTTCTCGACGTACGAGAGGAGGAGCTCCTTGTCGACCGCCGTGTAGCGCTGGCCGAGTGGGTTGTAGATGCCGAGCTCCTTGAAGAGGGGATCCATGCCGAATGTGCGCGCCTCGTCGGGGATGATCGGCACGATCCGCTTGCCGAGCTGCGGGTCGCGGACGAGGTTGCGCAACAGGCGGCTGAACGCCATGGTCGTGCTCGCCGGACGGTCGGCCCCCGCGAACAGCTCGGCGTAGGCGGCGTCCGCTGCCGCGGGGAGCGGCTTGGCCTGTACCACGCGGCGCGGAACGAGACCGCCCAGGTGGTGACGCCGCTCGAGCATGTAGGCGATCTCAGGCGACTCCGGCCCCGGGTGGTAGTAGGGCGCCTCCTTGAGCTGCTCATCAGGGATCGGCAGCTCGAGGCGATCGCGGAAGACCTTGAGCTCCTCCTGGTTCAGCTTCTTGGCCTGGTGCGTGACGTTGCGCCCCTCGATCCCCGGGCCGAGCGTCCAGCCCTTGACCGTCTTGGCCAGGATCACCACCGGCGCTCCGGTGTGCTCCACCGCTGCCGCATAGGCGGCGTACACCTTGCGGTAGTCGTGGCCACCGCGCCGAAGCTTTGCCAGTGCCTCATCGGGAAGGTGCTCGACCAGCGCCCTGAGGCGTGGATCTGGGCCGAAGAAGTGCTCGCGGATATAGGCGCCGTCGGCGACCGAGAGCTTCTGGTAGTCGCCGTCGAGCGTCTCGTTCATCTTGGTCAGCAGCACGCCGTCACGGTCGCGCGCCAGCAGGTCGTCCCACTCGCGCGCCCAGATGACCTTGATCACGTGCCAACCGGCGCCACGGAAGGTCGCCTCCAGCTCCTGGATGATCTTGCCGTTGCCGCGCACCGGCCCGTCGAGCCGCTGCAGGTTGCAGTTGACGACGAAGATCAGGTTGTCGAGGCCCTCGCGCGCGGCGAGGCCCAGCGCTCCGAGCGACTCCGGCTCGTCCATCTCCCCGTCGCCGACGAAGGCCCACACCCGGCTGGCGCTGGTGTCCGAGATGCCTCGTGCGGCGAGGTAGCGGTTGAATCGGGCCTGGTAGACGGCGCTGATCGGGCCGAGGCCCATGCTGACGGTGGGGAACTGCCAGAAGTCGGGCATGGTGCGCGGATGCGGGTACGAGGCCAGGCCGGTTCCCGGGCCGCCCGTCTCGCGACGGAAGTGGTCGAGCTGCTCCTCGCTCAGACGCCCCTCCAGGAAGGCGCGGGCGTAGATTCCCGGCGCCGCGTGTCCCTGGTAGAAGATCTGGTCGCCGGCCGCGCCATCGTCCCGGCCGCGGAAGAAGTGGTTGAAGCCGACCTCGTACAGGGTGGCAGCGCTGGCGTAGGTCGAGAGGTGGCCGCCGATTCCCTCGAAGCTCGAGTTCGCGCGCAGCACCATGGCCAGCGCGTTCCATCGGATCATCTGCCGGATCCGGTGCTCCATCTTCTCGTCGCCGGGGAAGTTCGGCTCCTGCTCGGTCGAGATGGTGTTGACATAGCGGGTCTGGACCAGCGGCGGCAGGCCGACCTGGAGCTGGCGGGCGCGCTTGAGCAGCTTGTAGATGATGAATCGGGCGCGCTCGGGACCCGCCTGCGAAACGACCCCGTCGAGGGAGTCGAGCCACTCCTGCGTCTCGGCAGGGTCGATATCGGGCAGCTGCTGCTTGAACTGGTCGAAGATCTCGTGCATCGGGTTCTTATGGTACAGACCGGATGACCGACTAGACTCAGCCGATGTCTCGCGAAGAGCGGCGCGCCTATCAGCGCATGACCAAGAAGCAGGATCCGTATGCCATCCCGGCGACGGGTGCTGCTCGGGCACGTCAGCAACAGCTGGAGCGTCGCAAGGCGCAGCGTGCTGCCACCGTCAGCGCGCCTCCGGGCGCCATTTCGCGCCGATTCCTCGCCTGGGCCATTGGCGGCGCCCTGGTGAGCGGCCTCGTCGCCTTCTCCCTGGCCTGGCCGAGCGGGATGCCGTTCGCGGCGTACGTCGGCGCGGGCGTGGCCATCGCGTGGGTTGCCGTCGCCTTCGGCGCGCGGGCACTCGGCCGCCGCAACCCCGTTCGGCCCTAGCGCCGGTGCGACGAGCGGGGGATCGACGATGACCGGCATTCCTGGGGCGGCGGTCCTGGTCCTGCTCGGCTATCTCATCGGCGCGCTGCCATTCGGGCTGCTGGTCGGCCGGCTGGCGGGCGGCGTCGATCTGCGCGAGCACGGATCCGGGCGCATTGGCGCCACGAATGCGCTGCGCACGGTGGGACTGGCCGGGGCCGTGCTGACCTTCCTGCTCGACGTCGGCAAGGGAGTCGTCGCCGTCCTGATGGTGGGATGGCTGTATGTCGCCGGTCCGCCTGGCTCGCCGCTATGGGTTGCGGCGGCGGTCGGGATCGCGGCCGTGGCCGGTCACATCCGGTCGGTCTTCATCGGCTTCCGGGGAGGGCGCGGTGTCGCGACCTTTGCCGGCACCATGCTCGCAACCGTTCCCTGGGTCGCTGCGATCGTGCTGCCACTCGGCGCCCTGATCGTCTGGCGGTCGCGGATCGTCTCGCTCGGCTCGGTGAGCGGCGCGCTGCTGGCGCCGGTCGTCACGGCGGCGTTGGCACTCGTGGGCCAGGCCACCTGGGCGGCGGTTGCGCTCGCCCTGGGCGGTTCGGTCCTGGTGACCATTGCGCACCGGGACAACATCGCGCGGTTGCGGGCCGGGACCGAACGCAGGCTGGGCCAATGACCGACAGCCGCCCGCCGTCGCGCCTCACCACGCTGCCGAATATGCTCGGCCTGGCGCGCATCGCCGCCACCCCGATCGTGGTCCTGCTCCTCCTCCTGCCGTTCCCCGCTGCGGGGCTGATCGGCTTCGTGGTCTACGCCGCGGCGGCCACCACCGACTACCTCGACGGGCGGATTGCCCGCGCACGCGACCAGGTGTCGCCGCTCGGCGTGTTCCTCGATCTCACCGCGGACAAGGTGCTCGTCGCCGGTGTCCTGGTGGCGATGGTCGAGGTGAATATCCTGCCGACCTGGATCGTGGCGACCCTGCTGATCCGGGAGCTCGTGGTCCAGGGGGTCCGGCAGGTGGCAGCGGAGGCGAGTGTCGTCATCGCGGCCCGTCAGCTGGGCAAGTGGAAGGCGTTCGCCACGAACGCGGCGATCGGGGTGCTGCTGCTGGCCTTCGATGCGGAGACCGGCGGGCCGGTGGGGAAGCTGATCGACGCCGGTGCCGTCCACGCCATCGGCTTCTGGCTTGCGATCCTGGCGACCGTCCTGGCGGTGGTTTCGGGGGTTGCCTACCTGCGCGGTGCCCTTCCGATGCTGCTCGGGCGGGAAGGCTGAAGGGAGCACGGTCGGCGGCAGTTCCCTGCTGCCAAGGGCCGGCTGGTTTACCGGTCAGGCGACGTGGAACTCGCTGGTCCGCCGCATGTTCACGATCAACACGTCCACTTGCTCATCCGGACCCTCGTCCCGGCCGAAAGTCGCGGACGTCAGCGGCAGGAACCGTCGTGTCGCTCGCATGATCGGATCGTCCTGCTCGCCCGGGCGCATGTGGGCGGTGCCGGCGATGCGGTAGGCGCCGGCCCGGATCTGGACCTGCGTCTGGTGCCCGTGCACGCGGAGGGTCGGCTCGCTGACATGCGGGGGCGGCACGACCAGCAAGGTCTCGTCGGGAAAGGTCTCGATCCATTGGCTCGCGTCGCCGCCCGCGGGAAGGAACGAGAAGGGCTCTCCGTTCTGCAGGAGATCGGTCATTCGCTGCCCGTGGGTGTAGACCCATCCGGTGAGGTCCGCGTCCTCGAGGATGAGACGGATCGGCTGAGGATCCTCACTTGTCAAGGTCATGGGCAGACCTTACTCCCGGAGCGGAGCCGAAGGTCCGGTACCAACCGGTCACAGCCGTCAGGACTCACGGGCAGCTACTTGATCAGCCGCTGCTCCAGGCGATTGAGCGCGATCCACATCGCGATCGCACCGAAGACGACCAGGTAAGCCAGGTCCCACAGCTCATGCCAGCCCAGCAGCCCGGTGGCCAGGCCGCGCAGCAGGCCCACTGCGTGGAAGAGCGGCGTGAGCTCCATCGCCAGCTGGATCGGCTGCGGGTAAAGGCTGATCGGGAAGAACGTGCCGCTGAACAGGAACATCGGCATCACCACCAGGCCCATCGGCAGGTCGAAGTCCTGCACCGTGCGCAGGTAGGCAGAGGCGGCAAGGCAGGCTGCGCTGAAGGAGGCGCCGATGAGGATCGAGGCGGGGATCACCAGGAAGAGGAGGGGCGAAATGACCAGGCCCATGCCGATCATGACCAGCACGAAGGCGATCACGTACAGCGTCCCGCGGAAGAGCGACCAGAGCATCTCGCCCACCGCGATCTCGCGGATCCCAAGCGGCGTGGCCAGGATCGCGTCGTAGGTCTTGCTGAAGTTGAGCTTGAAGAAGACGTTGAAGATCGACTCGGCGATCGCCCCGTTCATGCTCGCCGTGGCGAGCAGCGCCGGCGCAACGAACGCGGCATAGGTGATCGTACGACCGTCGGACAGCTGGACGCCTCCCACCAGCGTGCCGAGGCCGTAGCCGATCCCCAACAGGTAGAAGAGCGGCTCGAAGAAGCCGCTGAAGATGACCATCCAGCCGCGCTTGTAGACGAGCAGGTTGCGCTGGACCAGGCGGCGCGATCGGAGCAGCGAGGCGACCAGGCCGTTCGCGGGGCCCGGTGCCGGAGCTCGTCGTGCTATGGCGGTCACTTGACCAGCCTCCGGCGCAACAGGCGGTAGGCGATGTACCCGGTGATGGCGATGAAGAGGACGAGGTAGGTAACGTGCAGCGGCCAGGTTGACGGCATGTTGTCGAGGACCGCGCCACGCACCAGCGCGACCCCGTGGTAGAGGGGCGTGGCGGCGGCGACCCACTCCACCGCATCGGGCAGCCGGGAGACCGGGAAGAAGGTGCCGCTGAACAGGAAGAGGGGATTGATGATGAAGCGGAAGAGCGCCGCGAAGCCGGAGTCGTTGTGGCGCGTGGCGGAGAAGGCGATGATCGGCGCCGCGAAGGCGACCCCGGTGAGCACCGCGGCGGGGATGGCCAGCAGCGCCAGCGGGCTGCGCGGGATCCCGAACAGGGTGAGCACGATCATGAAGACGGTAGCCATCGTGGTCAGCCGGAAGGCGATCCAGCTCAGCTCGCCGATGAGCAGGTGGTGGACCTCGATCGGCGTGGCCAGGATCGCCTCGTAGTTCCGGCGCCAGCTGATCTTGCCCATGATCGGGTAGGTCGATTCGAAGCTGGCGGTCTGCATGCAGCTGCTGGCCAGGATGCCGGGGCCCAGGAAGTCGAGGTACGGGACGCCGCCCAGCAGGTCGGAGCCACCGCGGGCCATGAGCTGGCCGAGGCCGATCCCCATCGCCGTCAGGTACAGCAGCGGGGTGAGGAACGAGCCGAAGAGGCTGCCGCGCCAGGTGCGCCGATAGACCAGCAGGTTGCGTTGCAGGATGCGTGCCGCACCCGCGATCGCGCCCGTCAGGGCATTCGCGGGCGGCGTTGGGCTGGGGCGGCTGTCCGTGAGGACCGCCATCACTCCACCAGGGAGCGGCCGGTGAGCCGCAGGAAGACGTCCTCGAGCGTGGCACGCCGGACGAGCGCCGAGTCGATCGGGATCTCGCGGCCGTGCACGCCCTCGAGCGCCTTCTCGCCGTCGTCGGCGTAGAGGAGGAACCGATCTGGCAGCTCCTCGATTCGTTCGGCGAGCCCATCCAGGCGGCCATCGAGGCTGCCGCGGGCATCGTCGGGGATGCGCAGCTCAAGCACTTCTTTGGTCGCGTACTTCTCGATCAGCTCCCTGGGTGTGCCTGCTGCGACGATCGCGGCCTTGTCCATCACCACCAGGCGGTCGCACAGCTGCTCGGCCTCGTCCATGTAGTGCGTGGTGATGATGAGCGTGGCGCCGCGCTGCTTGAGCCGGTAGAGGCGCTCCCACAGGAGGTGGCGCGCCTGCGGGTCGAGGCCCGTCGTCGGCTCGTCCAGGATGATCAGCTCCGGGTCGTTGATGAGTGCCCGGGCGATGGTGAGCCGCCGCTTCATCCCCCCGGAAAGTGGTTCGACCTGGTCGCGGGCCCGCTCGGTGAGCTGCATGAACTCAAGCAGCTCGGCTGCCCGCGGGCGCGCCACCGACATTGGGATGTCGAAGTAGCGCGCGTACATCAGCAGGTTCTCCTCGACGGTCAGCTCGGCGTCGAGGTTGTCGGCCTGCGGGACGACGCCCAGGCGTGCCTTGATCTGCGCCGCCTGCGTGCGCGGGTCCATGCCGATGACCGTCAGCTCCCCCTCGCTCACCGGCGAGGAGCACGCGATCATGCGCATGGTGCTGGTCTTGCCCGCGCCGTTGGGACCAAGGAATCCGAATGCCTCAGCCGTGCGCACGTCGAAGTCAACGCCGTTCACCGCGGTGAACTCGACGAATCGCTTCGTCAGTCCGCGGGCATAGACAAGGATCTCGTCGGTCGGGGGCATGGGCGGACCATTCTACCGATGCGTCGGAGAGGAGCCATTCGGCACTGGTGGCGCCTTAGCCAGCGCCACTACCGTCCTCGCCATGGCGCAGACGGCAGACGCGATCATCGTCGGGGCGGGCGTCCAGGGAGCCTCGCTGGCCTTCCACCTGGCGGAGCGGGGGATGCGCCCGTTGGTGCTCGAGCGCGCGACCGTGGCGGCTGGCGCGACCGGTCGCTCGAGCGGCCTGGTGCGGATGCACTACGACGTCGAAGCCGAGGCGCGCCTCGCGTGGCGTTCGCACGCCTACTTCTGCGACTGGGAGAAGCGGGTCGGCGGCGAGTCGGGATTCACGGTGGTCGGCTTCCTCCAGATGGTGCCGCCTGACGAGATCCCGGCGCTGCTGGCGAACACCGCCATGCACCAGCGCATCGGCATCCGGGCCGACCTAGTGGACGCCGATGAGATGCGCCGCATACTGCCGGGGATCGAGATCGCCGAGGACCAGGTGGCGGCCTTCGAGCCGCTCTCCGGCTACGCCGATCCGACCCAGACCACCAGCTCCCTGCTGGCCGCGGCGGTGGCCCGCGAGGCGCGACTGATCCAGGGCTGCGCCGTGACCGGGATCCGGACCGATGTCGGCCAGGTGATCGGCGTCGACACGAACCGAGGTCCGTTCGACGCGCCGATCGTCGTCGACGCCGCGGGGGCATGGGCCGGCCGCATCGCGGCGATGGTCGGGCTCGAGGTGCCGATCACTGTGTGGCGTCATGACGTCGCCTACGTGCAGCGCCCGCCGGACGTGCCGCGCCACGTCGCCTTTATCGACTTCGAGAACGCCTTCTATTGCCGCCCCGAGGGGGAGTCGCTCAGCCTCGTCGCACTGGAGGACGGGAATCCGCTGACCGGTGATCCCGATGCAACGGTCGATGCCGCTGCGCCCGGGTTCATCGAGAAGGCAGCCGAGCGGCTGGTGCGGCGCCTGCCCGACTTCGCGCGCGCCGGAATGCACTCGGCTCATTCCGGGCAGGATGGGATCACTCCCGACCAGCACCCGATCATCGGTCCGGCAGGACCCGATGGTTTCTGGCTCGATTGCGGCTTCTCGGGCACGGGCTTCAAG
>DATCQR010000184.1:0-3216 GCA_036569405.1 Candidatus Limnocylindria bacterium | reverse complement strand
GTCCCGGGGCAGCACCTGGGCCAACGCGCCGAACAGCGCCCGGTCGGACGGCCACAATTGTGGACGGGGCAGCTGCCGCCGCAGGACCACGACCTCGTGGCGGAGGACCAGCAGTTCGATCTCGTTGGCCGGTCCACGCCGACCGAGTACGACGATTAGCTCAAGGACACGGCGCAGCGCCCAGTAGACGAAGAAGAAAAGCACGAACTCATCCTGCCGGACACGGCCGAGATCGGAGCCTACCGCTACGAATCGCCCGCGTTCCGAGTTCTCGGCACCCACACGACTGCGTAGGCTGCTGGCTCGTCCAGATAGGGAACACTTTCACGGGATATAGCGGGTATCGGCCCGTAATGACTCTTCTGAGATTATTCGCCGACCGTCAGTCTCGCGCCGAGCCGCTAGGCTGCTGAGGTGGCGCTCCTGGATCGCATCGCGTTGGTTACCGGCGCCGGCTCGGAGCGGGGCCTGGGCAACGCGATTGCGCGGGCGCTGGCCAGGGCGGGTGCGGAGGTCATTCTCTCCGACATCGACGTTGACGGGGCGCGTCGCAATGCGGCGGCGATCGGCGCGCGCGCCCGCGCGCTAGCCCTCGATGTGACCAGCGAGGAGTCGGTGGCCGAAGCCGTGAGAGAGGCGGGCCGCGTGGACGTCCTCGTGAACAATGCCGGCATCACTCAGCGACGGGCGATCTGGGAGCTCTCGATTGACGAGTTCGATCGGATGCTGGCCATCAATCTGCGGGGCGGGTTCCTGTGCCTGAGTGCTGTCGTAAAGGGCATGATGGAGCGTCGCTGGGGTCGGGTGATCTGGATCTCAAGCGTGGCCGGCAAACAAGGCGGGGGGATCATCGGCACCGCCCATTACGCGGCCAGCAAGGCCGCCGTCATCGGCCTCTGCCAGGCGGCTGCAAGAGAGCTCGGGCCGTATGGGATCACGAGCAACGCGATCGCCCCCGGCTTCATCCTCACCGGCATCGCGACCCGGGCGGTCGACGCGCAGGCCGAGCGCGAGATGGATGAGAAGATCAGCGCGGAGGCACCGATGCGCCGTAGCGGCTTGCCCGATGACGTCGCCGCCGCAGCGGCCTTTCTGGCCTCCGAGGAGGCGGGCTACATCACAGGGGAGGTGATGGACGTCAATGGCGGCATCCACTTCGACTGACACCAGCGTTGAGATGCTGCGCCGAATGATGCTGATTCGCGCCTTCGACTCCCTCCTGCCTGCCCTCTACGCCAAGGAACTGATCCGCGGTTCCAGCCACGCCGCGATCGGGCAGGAGGCGGTGGCTGTTGGGGCCTGCGCTGCGCTGGCTCCGGACGATTACATCACCAGCACCCATCGGGGCCACGGCCACACGATTGCCAAGGGCGGCGACGTCAACCGGATGATGGCCGAGTTGATGGGCCGGGAGGACGGCTACTGCCGCGGCAAGGGCGGTTCGATGCACATCGCCGATTTTTCGATCGGGATGCTGGGGGCCAACGGCATCGTGGGCGGCGGGTTCGGCATCGCGGCCGGAGCTGCGCTCAGCGCGCAGATGCGTCGCTCCGGTCAGGTGGCGCTCTGCTTCTTCGGTGACGGCGCGATCAACCAGAGCTCGTTCCATGGAGTGGCCAACCTGGCCGGCATCTGGAAGCTGCCGCTGATCCTGCTGTGCGAGGACAACCGCTTCGCGATGTCGGGCCGGGCGGAGCTGATGATCGCGGGTGGCGACCCGGTCAAGCGGGCGCAGGCCTATGGCTTCCCCGGTGTCTCGGTGGACGGCATGGACGTACTGGCGGTCAAGGCCGCCGTGGCCGAGGCTCGCGCGCGGGCGTGCGCCGGAGATGGCCCGACGCTGGTGGTTGCCGCCTGCTATCGCTTCCAGGGGCACTTCTCGGGGGACACGCAGAGCTACCGCACCAAAGAGGAGATGGCTCCCTGGCTGGAGCGCGACCCGATCCCCGCCTTCCGTTCCCGCCTGCTCGCCGAGGGCGGGCTGAGTGAGGCCGAGGTCGACGCCATGGAGGAGGAGGTGGCGACGGCGATTGCCGAGGCGCTGGAGTTCGCACAGGCCAGCCCCTGGCCGGAGGCGCAGGAGGCCTGGGAAGACGTCGATGCCTGAGATGACGTATTCGGAAGCACTCAATCTAGCCCTGCGCGAGGAGATGCGGCGCGATCCTGCGGTCTTCGTCATGGGTGAGGACGTTGCAGTGTGGGGTGACCGCGGCGGCGTCTTCGGGGTGACCCGCGGGCTGGCCGAAGAGTTCGGGCCGGAGCGTGTCCGCGACACCCCGATCAACGAAGAGGCGATCGTCGGCGTGGCGGTGGGTGCGGCGCTCACCGGCATGCGGCCGGTGGTCGAGATCATGTACTCCGACTTTCTGACCCTGACCATGGAGCCGCTGGTCAACCAGGCGGCCAAGCTCCGCTACATGTTCGGCGGTCAGGCCCGGGTGCCGCTGGTCGTGCGCACCAACCTGGGTGCGTCGGGCGGCAAGGCCGCCCAGCACTCGCAGTCGCTGGAGACCTGGATGATGCACGTCCCCGGCCTCAAGGTGGCGATGCCGAGTACGCCGGCCGACGCCCGTGCGCTGCTCAGGACGGCGATTCGAGACGATAACCCGGTCGTCTTCTTCGAGCACAAGCTGCTCTACTTCCAACGCGGGGAGGTCCCCGAGCAGCAGGAGGAGCTTGTGTTCGGCCGGGCGGCGGTTCGGCGGGAAGGTCGCCACGCCACCGTCGTCGCCGCCCAGGCCATGCTCGGCAAGGTGCTGGCGGTGGCCGGAAGGCTGGCGTCGGAGGGCATCAACCTCGAGGTTATCGACCCCCGCACGCTGGTGCCCTTCGACATCGAGACGGTGGTGGAGTCGGTGCGCAAGACCAACCGGCTGCTCATCTGCCACGAGGCGACCGAGCGCGGCGGCTGGGCGGCGGAGGTCGCGATGCAGGTGGGCGAACTCGCCTTCGACCACCTCGACGCACCCGTGGCACGGGTCTGCGGTGCCAACGTGCCAATTCCGTACAGCACGCCGCTCGAGACGGCCGTCGTGCCCGGTGAGGCTGCTATCGAGAAAGGCCTACGTGTGCTCTTGGCGGGTGCCACCGTGGATTCCAGCAGAGATCGGCCATCGACGCTCACCAGCTGACGTCTACCGCAAATCCCACTGCGAACCCTGATGGGCGAGTCCGCGAAGTTGTGCGGTGCCACTTGGGGCTGAGGCAGATTAAAGC
>DATCQR010000183.1:0-13525 GCA_036569405.1 Candidatus Limnocylindria bacterium | reverse complement strand
CGGATCCGCGGAATCATCGGCGTCGAAGACGACCCGCTCGACGGCATCCAGGGTGGCTCCCCCGGCGAAGACGGCGAAGCGGGCGAAGACACGCTGGTCGGCCTCATCCAGGAGATCGTGGCTCCAGGCGATCGCGCCGCGGAGCGTCTGCTGGCGTTCCGGGAGGTCACGCGACCCGCCCGAGAGGAGCTTCAGCCGGTCTCCCAGCCGATCCATGATCGCCTGCGGCGTGAGGACTCGAACCCGTGCCGCGGCCAGCTCGATCGCCAGCGGCAGTCCATCGAGGCGCACGCAGATCTCGGCCACCGCCGGGGCATTCGCGCTGGTTACCGCGAAATCGGGACGCACGGCCATGGCGCGCTCGACGAAGAGCGCCACCGACTCGTACGTGGAAAACTGCTCCAGGTCGGGCAGATGCCGCGGATCAGGGACGCCGAGGGGCGGGACCGGGTACTCGCGCTCGCCGGAGACGCGCAGCGGACTGCGGCTGGTGACCAGCACCGAGATCTTCGGCGCGCGCACTAGGAGCTCGGCGATCTGCGGCGCCGCGTCGTTGACCTGTTCGAAGTTGTCAAGGACGAGAAGGAAGCACTTGGCGCCGATGTGCTCGACCAGGCGATCGAGGGCCTGGGGCCCCGGGTCCACCAGGCCGACCGCCTGCGCGATCGTGGGCAGCACCAGGTCGGACTGGCTGATGGTGCCGAGCGGCACGAAGTAGATGCCGTCGGGAAACCGATCGGTCGCGTCGGCGGCGATCTGGAGCGAGAGGCGGGTCTTCCCCGTTCCGCCCGGGCCGGTCAGGGTCAGCAGCCGACCGTCGATCAGCAGCTGCCGGCCCTCTGCGATCTCGCGCTGGCGCCCGAGGAACGAGGTCAGCTGCATCGGCAGGTTGTTGGGAACCGCGTTCAGGGTGCTCAGCGCCGGAAAGTCGCTGCGCACTCCGTCGATCACCAGGTCCCAGATCCTCTCCGGTCGTGAGAGGTCCTTGAGCCGATGCTCCCCCATCTCGCGCAGTGTGACCCCATCGGGCAGCGCGCCCTCCACCAGCGCTCGGGTGGTTGCCGACAGGAGTACCTGGCCACCGTGCCCCGCGCTGCGGATCCGTGCCGCGCGATGCACGTCGAGCCCCACGTATGAGCCGCCGCTCAGCACGCCCTCGCCGGTGTGCAGCCCCATCCGGCTGCGAACCTGCCCGTCCGCGGGCCATGCCTCCGCCGCCAGGCCGCGCTGCGCCGCGACCGCGGCCGCGACCGCCTGCGGAGCGCTGGTGAAGACCACGAAGAAGGAGTCGCCCTCCGTCCCGATCTCGACGCCGCGCTGCTCCGCCCAGGCCGCTCGGGCGATCTGGCGATGCCGTTCCAGCAGAGGTGGCCACGCGTCGCCCAGGTCCTGGGCAAGGCGCGTCGAGCCCTCGATGTCGGTGAACAGGAAGGTAACTGTCCCGGTCGGAATCTCGGTCACGAGACAAGTGTCGTCGGCCGCTCCACTGACGGCAAGCCATCCAGCGCAAGCCACATCGCTCGGCTACCCTGCCCGGCGATGATCGCGTATCCCTTCGGCGCCCTTGCTCGACGGCCCGTAATGACGGCGGTGCTCGGGGCGATGTCGATCGCCTTCTCCGGCATCCTGGTGCGACTCGCGCACGTCGAGCCGGCGACCGCGGCCATCTTTCGCTGCGCGTACGCCCTGCCCGCGCTGGGACTGATCGCGTATCTCGAGCGACGCGCCCACGGTCCGCGGCCGGCGGCCCAGGTCCGGCTCGCGATGCTGGCCGGCGTCTTCCTGGCTCTGGACCTCGTTATCTGGCACCACACCATCGGCCTCGTCGGCGCGGGGCTGGCCACGGTGCTCGGCAACACGCAGGTGGTCATCGTGGCGGTCCTGGCCTGGTGGATCCTGCGCGAGCGCCCGCCTCGACGCACGCTGCTTGCCCTGCCGGTGGTCCTGTTCGGCGTCGTGCTCATCTCGGGCGTCATCGGTTCGGGGGCGTACGGCGCCAACCCGGGGCTCGGCGTGATCCTCGGCCTCGTGGTGGGATTCGTGTACGCCGCCTTCCTGCTCGTGCTGCGACGGGGCAATGCCGACCTGCGGCGCCCGGCCGGCCCACTCTTCGAGGCCACCCTGGTGGGCGCCGTCGCGTCGCTCACAATCGGGCTGCCGCTGGGCGAGGTCAACCTCGTCCCGAGCTGGCCGGCGCACGGCTGGCTGCTGCTGCTGGCCCTCACCTCACAGGTCGTTGGGTGGCTGATCATCAGCGTCTCGCTCCCGCGCCTGCCCGCCGCCCTGACCAGCGTCATCCTGACCCTCCAGCCGGTCGGCTCGGTGCTACTGGCGATGCTCCTGCTGGGCGAGACGCCATCGGTGGTCCAGCTGCTGGGCGCTGGCACGATCCTGGTCGGGCTGGTGCTTGCCACCCTCCGCTTTGGGGGCGAGCCACGACGCCAGCCGATCGCCGAGCCAGAGATCGGCTAGGGGCTATGGTTGGCCCGATGCCTCCGGAATCGTTCCTGCTCACCGGGCGCGGCCGGCTCCTCAGGCCCGAGCCATACGACGGAACCCTGCCGTGGGCGATCGTGGTGCGCAATGGCCGGATCGCGTGGCTGGGCGCCAGGGCCGACGCGCCGGATGCCGACACCGTCTCCGACCTCGCCGATGCACTGGTGACCCCGGGACTCGTCAACGGACATACGCACCCGGCATTCCTTGGAGACCGGTCCGATGAAGCCGCCGCCCGGCTGGCGGGAGCCCCATACGACGGCGGCGGGATCCTGCGCACGGTGGCGACCACTCGAGCGGCTTCCGACGAGGAGCTGCGCCTTGCGATCGAGGGCCGGCTGCGCGCCGAGCTGGCTGCCGGCACCACCACGGTCGAGTGCAAGTCCGGCTACGGCCTCTCGACGGCGGAGGAGCTCCGGGCGCTGCGCCTGATCGGCGAGGCGGCTCGGTCCGTCTCCGGCCACGTCGTGCGCACCTTCCTTGGTGCCCATGCCGTCCCGCCCGAGGCCCTCTCCATGGACGCGTACGCCACGCTGGTTGCCGAGGAGATGCTCCCCGCCGTGGCAGACGCTGGAGCCGCCGAATTCTGCGACGTCTTCTGCGATCGTGACTTCTTCTCCGCTGAAGCCACCGAGCGAATTCTCCGCGTGGCTGCCAGCCTGGGCCTCGGGACGCGCCTGCACGCGGACCAGCTGACCCCCTCCGGTGGAGCTGAGCTGGCAGCGCGGCTCGGCGCGACCAGTGCGGATCACCTCGAGCAGCTGGATGCCGCCGGCGTGGCTGCCCTGGCCGGTTCGAGGACCGTGGCGACGCTGCTACCGGGCCCCGCGATCGTCATGGGCGGCGGCCTTCCTCCGGCGCGTGCCCTCCTCGACGCCGGCGCGACCGTCGCCCTTGCCAGCGACGCCAACGCCGGCACCTTCGCGGGTTGGGGTGCAATGCCCCTTGTGATCGGCCTGGGCGCAACGCTGCTCGGGATGACCGTGGAGGAGGCCCTCACTGCTGCGACGGCTGGAGGCGCAGCAGCCCTGCGGCTCGCCGGGCGAAAAGGGGTGCTACAGGTCGGCGCCGACGCCGACCTCGTGGCATGGGACGCCGAGCATGAAGGTGCCTTCGCCCTGCGCCTTGGGGCGGTGCGTCCCGCGCAGGTATTCGTCTCGGGTCGGGTCGCGACCACCTAGGACGGCGCCTCGCGCCGGATCGCGCGACCGCCGCCCTATGATGCTGCGCCAATGGAACGATTCGACCTGGCGATCATCGGGGCCGGCCCGGCGGGCGAGGCCGCGGCATTCAAGGCGCGCTTGCTCGGCGCCTCGGTGGCGATCATAGATCGCGACCTGTTCGGCGGCGCCTGCCCGTTCTTCGCGTGCATGCCCTCCAAGTCCCTGCTCCATTCGGCGGCGGTGCATGCCGCCGGCGGCGACTACCCGTGGCCAAAGGCGTCGGATCGTCGCGATTGGATGATCAGCCGCGAAGGGATCGACTACCCCGACGACACCCGCCGCTTCACTGCCCTGCAGAAGGCCGGCGCGGTGCCGATGCGGGGCAGCGCACGCCTCGACGGGCCGGGCCGGGTGGTCGTCAACCACGGCGATGTCGACCACGAGCTCGAGGCCGGAGGCGTGATCGTCGCTGTCGGCTCCACCGCCAAAGTGCCAGAGCTGCCGGGCCTGGCGGACATCCCGTACTGGACGAACCGCGAAGCCACCTCGACCCGGGAGCTGCCGGAGAGCCTGCTGATCCTGGGTGCCGGCCCCACGGGCGTGGAGCTGTCGCAGGTCTACGCGCGGTATGGCGTCCCGGTCACCCTGGTCGTGCCCAGCCCGCGGATCCTGCCGCGTGACCACGAACGCAGCTCGGCCGCGGTCGCCAGGGCTCTCGCGCGCGACGGGGTCACCATCCACACGGGGGCGCGCGCGGTCGCGGCGCATGCGGGGGCGGGCACGAATGGGCGGCATCGGTTCGACCTCGACGATGGCACGACCGTCGAGGGCGCGGCGGTCCTGCTCGCCATAGGCCGCACATTGCCACTGGCCGGACTGGGGCTGGAGAGCGTTGGCGTCGACGCCGCGGCCGCCAGGCTGCAGCCAGATGCACAGCTGCGCATCGCGCCCCGGGTCTTCGTGGCCGGCGACCCGGCGGGCCCGGAGATGCACACCCACGTCAGCCACTACGAAGGCGAGATGGCGGCGCGGATTGCACTGGGTGAGGACGTCACGCCGGACTTCCGCGCCCTCCCGCGCGCCATCTACACCGATCCGGAGGCCGCCTCGGTCGGCCTGCTGGTCGAGCAGGCGAAGGAGGGTGGCATCGACGCCGAGGAGCTGACCAGCGATCTGGCGTCGACCGCCAAGGGCGAGGCGGCCGAGGCGGAGGGCCACGTCACGATCGTGGTCGATCGCGCGGCGAGCGCCCTCGCCGGCGTCTTCATGGCCGGACCGGGGGTCAGCGAGGCAATCCACGAGGCGGTCCTGGCCGTGAAGCTGCAGACGCCGCTCTCCGTCCTGGCGGATACGATCCACGCCTTCCCCACGGTGGCCCGGGTGATGGGCCTCCTGTTCGCCAAGGCAGCCACCACGCGCCGCTAGCGTAGCCCGTAGGATCGCGGCGTGGATCCGACCCTGATCCTGGCTCTTCTCTTCCTGGTTGCCGCGCTCCTGTACGGGTCCGTCGGGCACGCCGGCGCCTCCGCCTACCTCGCCAGCATGGCGCTGCTCGGGGTCGCGCCGGAGGTCATGAAGCCGACCGCCCTGGTCCTCAACATCCTGGTGGCCAGCATCGTGACCCTGCGCTTCGCTCGCGCGGGCTATGTCCGACCCTGGGCGCTCCTCCCATTCCTGCTCGGCTCGATCCCCGCTGCCTTCATCGGCGGCGGGCTCACGCTGCCGACCACCATCTATCGGCCACTGGTCGGCGCCGTCCTCCTGGTGGCAGCCGCACGCTTCGGGTGGACCGCCTCTCGCGCGGGTGAAGACTTCCCACCGCGGGCCCCCTGGCCTGCAGCGGCCGCCTCCGGCGCTGGGATCGGCCTGCTCGCGGGCCTGACCGGAACGGGCGGCGGCATCTTCCTGACGCCGCTGCTCCTCGCCGCGGGGTGGGCGGGGACGCGATTCGCGGCAGGCACCTCGGCCGCGTTCATCCTGGCCAACTCCATCTCGGGCCTGGCGGGCAACCTGGCGTCGGTCGGCAGCCTGCCCCCGGCCATCCCGCTCTGGCTGGGAGCCGTGGCTGTCGGCGGGGCTGTCGGGTCGCAGCTCGGCAGCCGGCGCATGCCGGCCCCCTGGATCCGCCGCGCGTTGGCAGTTGTCCTGCTGGTCGCCGGGCTGAAGCTGATCTTCCTGCCCTAGGCCTCGGCTTCGCGCAGCAGGACGCCCGGATTCAGCATCCAGCGCGGGTCGAGCGCGCGCTTGATGGCCCGCATGGCGGAGACGTCGGCAACTCCTCGATCTGCCTCCAGCCAGGCCACCTTGGCGGCGCCGATCCCATGCTCGGCACTCACCGACCCTCCCATCTCGATCGTGAGCCGCAGGACGGCATCGTCCACCGCCTCGTCATCAGGCGCCGGGCCGATGATCCCCACGTGCATGTTCCCGTCGCACACGTGTCCGTACTGGTAGGTCACGGAGCCCGGCCTGGTCGATGTCACCAGCTCCGGCACGCGCCCGATGAATTCGGCGAGGCGCGCGAGCGGCAGCGTCACGTCGAGCTTGTGCGCGACCCCCTCGGCGGAGATCGCCTCGGTGTGCCGTTCCCGGAGGTTCCACAGCCTGGCGCGGCCGGCCTCGTCGGACGCGATGACCGCGTCGTCGACACCGATGGCGTTCGCGACGGCGCCGGCAAGCAGGTCCGTCGGGTCGTCGTCACCATCGGCCTCGAGGAGCAGGTAGGCCGGGTGGCGGTCGCGAAACGGCCGATCGGCCGTGACGTGGTGCATGACGAGCTCCATCCCCTCGTCGAAGAAGAGCTCGGCCGCGGCAAGCTCCGGCAGGGATCGGCGCAGGTCTCCGGCGAGCCCAACTGCATCGGCCACCTCTGCCAGGGCCAGCAGGGCGACCGCGCGCCGCGGCCTGATCGGAACGACGCGCAGGTGCGCGCGCGTGATCACGGCCAGGGTTCCCTCGCTGCCCGCCATGAGCGAGGGAAGGTGGTAGCCAGTGTTGTCCTTGACCAATCCCGGCAGGCGGCGCACCACGCTTCCATCGGCCAGGACCGCTTCCAGGCCAAGCAGCTGCGCGCGCATCGGCCCATGACGCAGCACGTGGATTCCGCCCGCGTTGGTGGCGATCATGCCGCCGATGGTCGCCGAGTCCCTTGCCCCCAGGTCGACCCCGAAGGTGAATCCGGCGGGACGCAGATGAGCCTGCAGTGCGGCGAGTGTCACGCCCGCACCAACCATCACTTCACCCCCCAGGGCGTCCACGGGCTCGAGGTCCCGCAAGCGCAGGGTGGAGACGACGACCTGCGGGGCATCGGCCACGGCACGCGGCACGGAGCCGCCCACCAGGCCGGTATTGCCACCCTGCGGAATCACCGCCGCGCCGGCGGCTGCGCAGGCCAGCAGCACCGAGATCACCTCGTCGGTCGTTGCGGGACGCACGACGGCAAGCGCCTCCCCACGCCAACGGCGGGTCCAGTCCGTCTCGTACGAGGCGCGCAGGTCAGGATCGGTCAGGACGTGGCTGCCCCCGACCGCGGCGCGCAGCGTGTCGAGGAAGGCGTCGTGGGGCGTCATCGGCGAACATCCTGCCACGCCTGCTGGCGTTCCGGTCTGGCTCGTAGACTCGCCCGATGAGCGACCGATGGGCCACGTTCGACTGCTACGGAACGCTCATCGACTGGATGTCCGGCATCCGGGGCTCGCTTGCCCGCCTCTGGCCCGAGGCGGACGCCGATTCCCTCCTGACCCTCTACCACCAGCTCGAGCCGGCGGTCCAGGCGGGCCGCGGCACGGCGTACCGCGACGTCATGGCCGAGACCCTCGCCGAGGTCTGCGCGCTCGCCCGCCTGGAGGTGCCGGCCGGAGAGGAGGGCGCGCTGGGCGCGTCGCTGCCCCGGTGGCCGGTCTTCGCCGAGGTGCCCGTGGCGCTCGCGGAGCTGCGGAGCCGTGGCTGGCGACTCGCCATCCTCTCGAACACCGACGCCGACCTGCTCGATGCTTCGCTCCAGGCAATCGGCGTGCCGGTCGACCTGCGAATCGTGGCCTCCGAGATCGGCTCCTACAAGCCGGCCGTACGTCACTGGGAGGCCTTCTTCCACCAGACCGGCGCCGCTCGCGCGCGCCACGTGCACGTGGCAGCCTCGCTCTTCCACGACATCGAACCGGGCGCACGGCTCGGCTTGAGCTGCGTGTGGATCAACCGCCTGGCCGAGCGAAGCGACGTGCCGCGGGCCGCTGAGCTGAACGACCTCAGCGCCCTGCCCGAAACCCTGGAGGCGCTGGTCCCCGACCGGGGGTAGGATCTGCGCCCATGCCCGAGCTCCTCCCCATGCTGCCCCGGGACACCCGCGGACGGCCGCTCCACGATCTCCGCATCAGCGTCACTGACCGCTGCAACTTCCGATGCGTCTACTGCATGCCTCGGGCGGTCTTTGGCCGCGACCACGCCTTCCTTCCCCGCGCAGAGCTGCTCACCTTCGACGAGATCGCCCGGCTGGTCGGGATCCTCACCCGTCTCGGCGTGCAGAAGGTGCGCCTGACCGGTGGCGAGCCACTCGTCCGCCGCGAGCTGCCAACGCTGGTGGCGATGCTGGCCGCAACGCCCGGCGTCAAGGACCTCACGCTGACCACCAACGGGGTATTGCTCCCCGAGCACGCGCCCGCGCTGAGGGAGGCAGGGCTGCATCGGGTCACCGTCAGCCTCGACGCCGATGACGACGCCACGTTCATGCGCATGAACGACGCCGGCGTGCCGGTCTCGCGAGTGCTGGCCGGGATCGAGGCCGCGGAGGCGGCCGGCCTCGGCCCGATCAAGCTGAACATGGTCGTGAAGCGTGGTTGGAACGAGCACGCGGTGCTGCCCATGGCCCGCCGCTTCCGGGGGACCGGCCGCATCCTGCGTTTCATCGAGTACATGGACGTCGGGCACTCCAACGGCTGGCGCCTGGACGAGGTCATCTCGGCTGACGAGATCCTGTCGACCATCAGCGCGGAATTTCCCCTTGAGCCGATGGCCCCCACGAAGCCCGGCGAGGTGGCGGAGCGCTACCGCTACGCGGATGGGGCCGGCGAGATCGGGATCATCGCGTCGGTCAGCCGGCCGTTCTGCGGCGACTGCAATCGCGCCCGACTCTCCGCCGACGGGCAGCTGTACACCTGCCTCTTCGCGACCAGCGGCCACGATCTGCGGGGGCTCCTGCGCGGCGGCGCGACCGATGCGGATCTCGAAGCCACGGTCAGTGCGATCTGGGAGGCCCGCGACGACCGCTACTCCGAGATCCGCTCAGCCGAGACGGTGGCCCTGCCCAAGGTGGAGATGAGCTACATCGGCGGCTAGGCCCTTTTCGGCCTTCGTCGCCCCGTGCATTTGCACACCGCGCAAATAAGGACCAAGCAGACCCTCGACCTACCGTCAGTTCGCCCAGGTTTGCACTGAGGGCAAACGGCGACCAAGCAGGCGCAGCGGAATCGTCGCGAGGGGGCTTCGGTGGCAGATCCGCGATGCGAAGTTGCCCGTTGTTTGCGCTGGGCGCAAACGGCGCTAGGCACCGCCGCCGGTCGCCGGTATCCTGTCGGCCCAATGCTCTGCCCGTCATGCGGCGCTGCCGCGTCCCCGAACCAGAAGTTCTGTGCCGAATGCGGCACTCGCCTGCAACAGGCGTGCCCATCGTGCTCGACGCCCTACGAGGGGAGCCCGAAATTCTGTCCGGAGTGCGGATTTGGACTTGGAGGCGCGCCGGCAACGCAGACCTCGGCAACGAACAATGGCTCCGCCGTCGCACCGCAGCCCGCGGTGTCTCCCGCTATTGCACCCGACGCTGGCTCCGCGAGCACGGTGGCCGAGCGCAAGCTCGTCTCCGTCCTCTTCGCCGACCTGGTCGGCTTCACCTCGATGTCCGAGTCCCGCGATGCCGAGGCCGTGCGCGAGCAGCTGACCGAGTACTTCGGGGTCGCGCAGGAGATCGTGACGCGATACGGAGGGGCCGTCGAGAAGTTCATCGGCGACGCGGTGATGGCGGTATGGGGCACCCCCGTGGCGCACGAAGACGACGCGGAGCGGGCCGTGCGTGCAGCACTGGAGCTGGTGGACGCGGTCAGCCACCTCGGTCACGATGGCGAGAAGCTCAGCGCCCGCGCCGGCGTCCTGACCGGTGAGGCGGCCGTCACGCTGGGGGCGTCGAACCAGGGGATGGTCGCTGGAGACCTGGTCAACACGGCCTCGCGCCTCCAGTCGGTGGCGCCGCCCGGAACGGTGATCGTCGGAGAGGCGACCCGACAGAGCGCCGAGAGCTCCATCGTCTTCGAGCCCGTCGGCGATCAGGAGCTGAAGGGCAAGGTCAGTCCGGTGCCGGCCTATCGTGCTGTGCGGGTGGTGGCCCAGCGTGGCGGTGTCGGCCGAGCCGACCAGCTCGAGGCCCCCTTCATGGGGCGCGACACCGAGATGCGCCTCGTGAAGGACCTCTTCCACGCGGCGCCTCGCGAAAAGCGCCCGCGGCTGCTCTCGATCATCGGCCAGGCCGGGATCGGGAAGAGCCGGCTGGCCTGGGAGTTCCTGAAGTACATCGACGGCATCACGCTGAACGTGCTCTGGCATCAGGGCCGCTCGCCGGCCTACGGCGAGGGGATCAGCTTCTGGGCCCTCGCGGAGATGGTGCGCAGCAGGGTCGGCCTGCTCGAGCTGGACGACCCCGCCACCACGCGCGCCAAGCTCGCCAGGGCGCTTGAGACCTATGTGCCCGATGACGCCGAGCGGCGCTGGATGGCACCCCGCATTGAGCAGCTGCTGGGCATGGCCGATGCCGAGGCCGGGGGGCGCGACGACCTCTTTCCCGCGTGGCGGACCTTCTTCGAGCGCGTCGCGGGCGACAATCCCGCGGTCCTTGTCTTCGAGGACCTCCACTGGGCCGATCCCGGCCAGCTCGACTTCATCGACCACATGCTCGAATGGAGCCGTGGTCACGCGATCTACATCATCACGCTGGCGCGCCCCGAGCTGCTCGAGCGTCGTCCCAACTGGGGCGCGGGGCAGCGCAGCTTCACCAGCCTCGACCTCGAACCCCTCTCCGACGAGGTGATCCGGGAGATCCTGGCCAGCCTGGTACCCGGCCTGCCAGAACCGACGATCGAACAGATCGTGTCGCGCGCCGAGGGAATCCCGCTCTACGCCGTCGAGACGGTGCGGATGCTGTTGCAGGACGGCCGGCTCGAGCAGGACGACGGCGTCTATCGGCCTGTGGGCGACCTGAGCACGCTGGCGGTTCCGGCGACGCTGCACGCCCTGATCGCTTCCAGGCTGGACGCCCTTGACGCCACCGATCGTTCCCTGCTCCAGTACGCATCGGTCCTTGGCCAGACCTTCACGCTCAAGGGCCTGAAAGCGGTCACCGGCCAGGGGGACGATCTCGAAACGCGCCTGCACGCGCTGGTTCGGCGTGAGCTGCTCACGCTCGACTCCGATCCCAAGTCGCCGGAGCGCGGCCAGTACGGCTTCGTGCAGGCGCTGGTCCGGGACGTGGCTTATGGCACGCTCACGAAGCGTGATCGCAAGGTGGTGCACCTTGCGGCCGGCGAGCACTTCGAGTCGCTCCAGGATGACGAGATCATCGACGCCACTGCCTCGCACTACCTCGACGCATACCGCAGCGCGCCTGAGGACCCCGACGCTGAAGGGATTCGGGCGCATGCCGCGGAGCTGCTCCAGCGCGCGGCCGTGCGAGCCACGGGGCTCGGCTCGCACGAGCAGGCGGTCCGCTTCCTCGAGCTGGCGCTGGACGTGACACCCGATCCCGAGCACCAGTCGCAGCTGCTTCGCCAGACCGGGGATGCAGCGGGCGCCGCCGGGAGGTACGAGCAGGCCGTGGGCTATCTGCGTCGGGCGAGATCCGCTGCGCAGGAGGCAGGGCACAAGCCCAGCGAGGCCCGCGCCCTCGCCAGCCTCGGCCGCCAGCTGGCCACCGGCGCGCAGCCAGCCGCCGCGATCGAAGAGATCACTGCCGCCCTTCCGGCGCTGTCGGGGCTGGAGGAGGACGCCAGCATCGTCTCGGTGTGGGGTGCCCTCTCGCGCGCGTACATGCTGCACAGCGAACTTGCGCCTGCGGTGGAGTGGGCGGATCGCGCGTTGCCGCTGGCGGAGCGGCTGGACATGGTGCCGGAGATAGCGGATATCCTGAATACGCGGGCGACCTCTCTCGGCTTCGGTGGACGTATTCGGGAATCGGTTGCCGGCCTTCGCGGCGTGCTCGAGATGAGCTCGTCGTATGAGCTCCCCAATGCCATCTTTCGGGCCCGCATCAACCTCAGCAGCGTGCTCTCGCTGGAAGACCCCGTCGCTAGCTGGACAATTGCGGCGCAGGGCTTCGAGGACGCGAAGCGAGCCGGCGCGGTCGAGGCCATGGCGACGATGGGCGGCAATGCGGCAGAGGCAGCGCTCCACGTGGGCGAGTGGGATAGCGCGGAATCCATCCTCCGGGAGCTGCAGGAGGTCGAGCTCGCTCCATCGGATCGAATGGTGGTCGATTCCTTCGGGGCACTCTCAGACGTGCTTCGCGGTCGCTCGTCTGACGCTGGGCTGGCTCGCCTCGAGGCCTTCGCGGCAACCTCCGACGAGCCGGTAGTGATCTTTCAATTGAGCACAACGAAGGGATGGATTGCGTTCATGGAGGGTCGGTTCGCCGATGCCCATGCGTTGTACGCGACTGCCCTCGACGCGCTCAAGGGCGGCATCTCAGCCGATGAGCCGATGCTCGCGCGGACTGCCCTGTGGGCGGGCATGCCGGAGCAGGCGCGAGCCGCAGCGGAAGCGCAGCGCCAATCTGGATCACATGGTCGCGCCATCAATGCGGCGGCGCGTGCCACGGAGGCGGGCGTCGCGGCGCTCACCGGCCACTCGGATGAGGCGGTAGCTGCCTATCGCGATGCCATCCGCCAATGGCGCGATCTCGGGTGCTGGTTCGACCTTGCCCTCTGCCAACTGGACTTCGTGAAATTCGTAGGCGGCGAGAGTCCCGAAGTTGAGGCCGCCGCAACCGAGGCCCGGTCCACCTTCACCCGATTGGGAGCACCCGCTCTCCTGGAGCGCCTGGACGAGGCTGTCGGGCTGCCGAACGCCTAGTCCAGATCGTGGATCGGACCATGCCGATCCCGAAGCAGTCCGCCTTCGCGCTGGCGGAGGACAGCCAGGATCTCCGCGATGATCGAGTGCGCCACCTCCTCCGGCCCCTCCGCCCCGATGTCCAGGCCCGCCGGTGCGTGGAGCCAGGCGATCGCCTCCGGCCGACCAATCTCGGCCAGCATCTGCTCGGTGCGGCCGCGGGGACCGAGCACGCCCAGATATGCAAGCGGCCGGTCCAGGAAGGAACGCAGGTAGGCGATGTCCCGCAGGTAGTTGTGGCTCATCAGGATGGCCGCGGTCCGCTCGTCCGGGGCAAGCGCGTCGGCAGCCGCCTCCGGGTCCGGATTGGCGAAGTCGACCCCAACCCCGAAGCGCTGCGCAGTGAGCAGCCCTTCGCGGACATCGACCACGACCACCCGCCAGCCAAGCTCCATCGCCTGTCGCACCAGCGGGATGGCATCGTGCCCGGCGCCGCACACGAGCAGGCGCAGCGGCGGCAGCAGCGGCTCGTAGAAGATCCGCTCGCCGCCGACCTCCTCGACGCGCGGGCTGCCGTCACGCAGCGCCGCGGCAGCGGCGCCATCGGTCTCAAGGCGGTGTAGGCCCGCGGATGGGCCGTCGAGCGGGATGACGAGGCACGTGCCCTCTCCGGTGCGCAGCGCGCCAACCGATTCGAGGGCACCGGCGGTCGGCTCGACGAAGAGCTCGATCGCCCCGTTGCAGCCAAGCCCGTAGCCCCACACCGCGTCGTCGTCGGCGGT